>CAMLXE010000169.1 GCA_946490455.1 uncultured Desulfovibrio sp.
GAACTTTCATTATTCTGAACCTATGAAACCCAAGACACCCATACAGAAAGAAGTGGATTGTCGATGACCACAACGGCTATTCGTGTCTAATTTGGATCATGGAGGCGTTATGTCCTTTCTCAATGTGTCTTCCGTAACTTCTGCACCCCCTCGAATTTCCACAACCTCAGAAGCCAATGCTTCGGCTCCTCTTGCCCTTCAGAGGGCCAGTTCCGTTCCCGTCAACCGATCTTCCAGACTGCGTACATTTTTTTTGAATGTCATCACGTTGGGTCTTTATTCTATTATCCGTAGCTGTCGAGCTGCTCGTGCCGATGAAACGGGACCGAACCGTCTGGCCATGCTGAAGCAAAGTGCTTCCACTCAGACCGCTGAACAATCTGGGACATCTGCTTCTTCATCCGGCATTGTCATGGACACCGTGTGGAAGAACAGGACATTGCGTCATCCTAGAGGTGTTTGCGAAGCAGCGACTGTTTTGTGGATAAGGCGGATAGCTGAAAGGGGACTTGCTTTTGCCAATGAACTGCAGCCGAAACACTGTGATGAGCTTCAGTCGCGTGTTGAACGCGGGTGGATACATTCCCTCCAGATGGGTACAGAAATGCCTTCCAATGTGACACTGCATATGGAAGATGGCATGTTTGCAGGGATTGATAGTCCCATTTCCAACTGCATAAGGGGCGGCAGTGCAGGTAATAGCTCCGTCCCGGCACTCCTTGATACTTTGAATTCTCATGACTTTTTTTATGTGGATGCAACGGGGTATGGAGGTGGAACCAGTGGGGGACATGCCATGGCTGTCTTTCGGGATGGAGATCAATACCACTTCTTTGATCCCGACAGGGGCATCTGTCATGGAACACGGGACCAGATTGCGGCAGCCATACAGGCAAGTATCAGAAACTGGAGTAATGTTGTTGTCAGTCAGGGGCATATCCGTTAGCTGATTCTCATGCCCGGACCTCAATCTCATATAGGGGGTAGAGGTCCGGGATTTTTTTGCAGCCACTTTTCTGGATATGAACTGGGCATGCCAGATTGTTCTGATCCTCTTGTGTTTCGTGATAGGCAGATAGATTTTTTAGGTTGAGCAAAATGGTTGACATATAGTTCGATGTCGAACTATATGTTTGCCCATGCAATACCATTCAATTTTTGCCTATGCCAGCCGTCTGCGCACTCTTGGCAATGAGATCATTGTATCAGGTCTGAATCAGCGTGGACTTGTGGATATCGTCCCCAGTCATGGAGATATCATCCATGTGCTTCTGTGCAGGGGGAGCTGTTCCATGAGTGAACTGGCCAGACGGATTGGACGCACCAAATCGACGACTACGGTATTGGTAAGGAAACTGGAACAGGCCGGTTACGTGCAACGTGAAACCAATATGGCTGATGCACGAGGCGTGCTTCTTTCCCTGACGGATCAGGGGCTTGCACTGGAGCCTGCATTTGGGGAAATATCCGATACGTTGGACAGCTGTATCCGGGAACGATTGACAGAAGCTGAAATTCATCAGTTGGCAACACTTCTTGCCAGATGTGTGGGGCCATTGGATTTCGGCAAGTAAAAAGGAAACATTGTAACTTTGGGGCATCCTGTCCCTTTTCAGGAGGGTGAATCATGAGCAATTATTCCATAAAACGAGTGGATCTTGGTGCCGGTCGTATAGAGTTGCATGATCTGCTGCAGCTGACCGGTTGTGAGATTTCCTGCAATACCCTGCCACAGGGTGCGAGTGTTCCTTTTGTGCATCGTCATACCAAAAATGAAGAAGTGTATATTGTGCTTGATGGAGCGGGGATGCTGTTTATTGACGGAGAGGAAATTCCTCTTGTTCAGGGTGACTGTTTCCGCATTGATCCTGCTGGCGCTCGTTGCATCCGTGCCGCTGAAGACAGCCCTCTGCATTTCCTTTGCATTCAGGTAAAGGCTGGCAGCCTTGAGGGCTTCACCATGAATGATGGGGTCATGGATAAAAGTTGCAAACCAAGCTGGCTTTAGGACTGCATGAGAACGTTTGACGGGAATTCTGTATGGTGACAGGCGCAGAGGTCGGCGAATTCCCCTTCATGAAGCACCGTCCAGGTATGTTTTGCTGAAGGCTTGTGATCAATGTCCAGCCTCACATTGCGAGACTGGTGCTCGCCAAAGGAAGGTTCTTTGAAGGGGAAAGTGTTTTTGTCTGCCCCTTTACTTTGGCAACTGCAGAAATGGGTTCATTTGTTCAGATGGAGTCTGAAATCCGATTACAAAAAGATCCCGTCCGTATCTGGGCGGGATCTTTTTATGTCAGAATATAATGGGGATTGAAGCAGTTCAGTGTGCATAGACGTATGATTCATGAGTCATGCTTTTTTCTGCTTTGCTTTTGTCGGAGCCTTCTCACTGAAAAATCTTTTCAGGGCAGTTGATAAACAAAATTCGGTCAAATGCGGTATTGAAATGGCAGCAGGCTTTTTCGGAGAGGCGAAGAGGTGAAGAACACTTTTCGTGTACAGGAAAAAAAGAAGCAGCACCATAGATGCTGCTGCTTGCGTAAGGATAAAGTGCACGGGACTTCCGGAAGATCAGGCTGGCCTGCTCTTCGCGGAATATGTGGCGGGAGTCCCTTGCTTATATGGTGGTTGGACTGGAGATGACACACTCCGTTGGGAGGAATCAGCAAAAAGAATCAGATGCGTGTTACTTGGCAATGGGACCACGCGGCAGAAAACGCCATGTATCGCGTGTTTCCATGGAGGCGTCGATGATGAACGGAATATCGTTGTAGTACAACGCCCCAATGGGAACATCGTAACGTTCCTGAGCTGCGGCGAACTGTTGATGCAGAGGACTCAGACTCACCCACATGGGCGTGATAACCCAGAGCAGCAGCCAGATAAAGCCTGCACAGAGCAGGAGTTTTACAAATCCGGGTAAAGAGCGTTTGGCAGACATGAGCTGTTTCCTTGCGTTGAAGGAGGAAGAAGCCCCATATGTTGACGGTGGAGCGTTTCTTTCAAAAATGGCCTCCGGGAAATCCCGGAGGCCAGGTTATGACAGTTAGATCTGAGCGGTGATTTCAGGGAATACCTTGTAGAACATGATCCAGGCCATCAGCAGCGTGAGGGCGAGGTTGAAGCTCTGACCGCAGACATACAGGATAACGGGCTTGCCACCCTTGAAGTAAGGAGCAAGTTCACGGAAGTTGGTGCTGAGGCCGATGGAGGTAAAGGCCAGCACGAAGAACCATGTGCGGACGCCCTTTTCCAGCCCATTGATAACGCCCTTGTTGATGAGAGCGGAACCCAGGTCAGGACCAAGGTTGGCACTGTACATGGAGAAGATGATGGAAGCCAGCAGGAAGCCAATGACGAACTTGGGGAAACGGTGCCAGATTTCCATCAGGCTGGTTTCGCGTCCGGCAGTCTTTTCTACGCTGGTGCACCAGTAGACAGCGATACCGAAAGCCGTCACACCGATGAGAACGTTCTGAATCATCTTGATGGTTGCAGCCACATACATGGCCTTTTCGCCGAGCAGGGCTCCTGCAGCGGCCACGGCACCGGTGGAGTCAACGGTACCACCGATCCATGCACCACCGAGAACTTCAGGAAGGCCGACGGCCTTGATGAGAGCGGGCATAGCCACCATCATGATGGCGGTAAAGGTCATGGACAGACCAAGAGCGAGCGTCAGTTCTTCCTTTTTGGCGCGACAGGCTGCGGCAGCTGCAATGGCGGCCGAAGTTCCGCACACGGACATATCGGAAGAAATGGTGATGTTCAGCGTCTTGGAAGGCATCTTCAGGACTTTCTGGCCGAAGATGAAGGTCGTGATCAGAACGATGGGGGTAACAACCCAGGCAACGAAGATACCGGGGGTTCCGATTGCCACGATCTTGTCAAACAGAATTTCAGCACCGAGCAGGACCAGACCGGTCTTGATGAAGTATTCTGTCTGCAGAGCTGGTTTCATCCAGGCCGGGGTTCCAATCGTATTGGCCACGATCATGCCGGCGATGATGGCCCAGGGTTCTACACCTACGCCATAATAGGCCATGGTCTTTTGATTGCCGAGCAGCATGGCAATGACGGCAACAATGAAGAGACCAAGGAAACCTACTGCGAACTTGGAAACGTTCCAGCCCATGACTGCGGCACCAATGCCGAAGAAGACCACAAAGGCCACAAAACACATGGGCAGCGAAGTGAACAGGTTCTTGGGCTTGACCGTGGTGTTTGCCTTGGAATAGGCCGACTTGGCATCTACCCATGCATCGATGCTGGTTTCGGCAGCAGCATTGAGGGTCGCATCCTTATAACCGGCGTCAGCTGCGAGCTTTTCAGCTGCCTGTGCTGCGGCGAATGCTGCATCAAGCTTTGCCTTGGCTGCTTCTATTTTGGGCTTGGCTGCTGCATTCTTGGCATCGGCCTCTTCCTTGCTCACATAGAAGGCACCAATAGGATCACTGGTCCATTTGGACGGAGTGGCTGTCAGTTCCTTGATGAATTTGGCGGCAGGGAGATTGGTTCCTGCAATTTTTTTCTTGGCATCCTGAGCCTGAATGTAGGCTATGGTTTTGAAGGGAGCCTTTTCAGCTTCCGCCTTCATGATGGCATTGGATTGTTCGATAGTTTCCTTGTAGCTTGCAGGAGCCCCATTGATAAAGATGATGATGGACGCAATGAGCAGAGCAAAGCCCAGCCAGATTGCCCAGTAGTCCTCTTTTTTCCAGAGG
>CAMLXE010000170.1 GCA_946490455.1 uncultured Desulfovibrio sp.
GCTGGCAGGACTGCTTCTGTATGTCTATCCTCAGGTATTGGCTGGAGTTGGGCTCTCCACAGCCGATCTGGCAGGCCTCACACCATATGGTCCCCTTCCTCTTGCCCCCCTGCTGCTGCTTTTGCTCGTCAAGGTAAGCTTTTCCATTCTCAGCTTTGCCTCGGGCGTTCCTGGAGGTCTCCTCATGCCCATGCTTGCCATCGGCAGCATGGTAGGGGTTCTTTCCGGCACATTATTCGTCGATGCCCAGTTTGCCCAAAGTACACAGCTACCAACCTGCCTCGTGCTGGGTATGGCCGGTCTCTTTGCTGGAACAGTCCGTGCTCCTCTTACAGGCACGGCGCTGGTGGCTGAAATGAGCGGCGCCTTCCAATGCCTGCCAGAAATGTTTCTTGTGGCGGTCATCGCTACGTTTGTCGCCAACTTTTTGGGCTCATCCCCCGTATATGTTTCTCTGAAGGATCGGGTTCTGCAACTTCGAAATGCACGGAGTTCACCATCAACATGTTGAAATATAATATATTTTCAAAAAGTACTTGCATTTTGTCAATGATTTGAGGTAGTCTTTCTTCTCCCTATCCTCAAAAGACATCACGGAGCATGCCATCATGACCCGCAAAGACCGCACTGAAGGAATCTACAATCGCCGCGAAGTCCTCGACGAGAGTGAACGTCGTCAGTATTACCTCATCCAGCTCAAGGACCTGCTGTCCTATGCCTATCGCTATTCGGAAGATGTGAAGAAGCGTTTTGACCGTGCCCAGTTCAACGTGGAAAAATTCAAGACACTCTCCGACATCAAGCACATTCCGCTGCTCAAGAAAAAGGAACTTATCTTTCTCCAGTCCATTGGTCCCCGTCTGGGCGGCCTTCTGACCAAGGATATCGGCGAACTGAAGCGGATTTTCCTCTCTCCCGGACCCATCTTCGATCCCGAAGACCGTATGGACGACTACTGGGGCTATACGGAAGCCTTCTATTCCGTTGGATTCCGTCCCGGCGACGTGGTACAGGTCACCTTCAACTACCACCTTGCCCCTGCCGGCCTCATGTTTGAAGAACCCCTGCGCAATCTGGGTTGCGCCTCCATTCCGGCAGGTCCTACCGACCCCTCAACCCAGCTCGACATCATGCAGAAGCTGCGGGTCTCGGGCTATGTTGGCACGGCAAGCTATCTGATGCACCTTGCCCAGAAGGCCGAAGAAAAGGGCATCAACCTGCGCAAGGATCTCTTTCAGGAAGTGGCCTTTGTTACAGGCGAACGTCTCTCCGAAAAAATGCGCAATCAGCTCGAAAAGAAATTCGACATCATCCTTCGTCAGGGATATGGCACGGCCGACGTGGGCTGCATCGGCTACGAATGCTTCCACAAGACCGGTCTGCACATCTCAAACCGCTGCTATGTGGAAATCTGCCATCCTGATACGGGCATCCCGCTGAAGGACGGAGAAGTGGGCGAAATCGTCGTTACCTCCTTCAACAAAACCTATCCTCTTATCCGTCTTGCCACAGGCGACCTTTCCTACATCGACCGTGCCCCCTGCGCCTGCGGTCGCACGAGTCCGCGCCTTGGCGGCATTGTGGGCCGCGTGGACACCACAGCCCGCATCAAGGGCATGTTCGTCTATCCGCATCAGGTGGAACAGGTCATGGCCCGCTTTGAAGACATCAAACGGTGGCAGATTGAAGTGATTAATCCAGGCGGTATTGATGAAATGATCCTCTATGTAGAAGCCAGCAACTTCGTACAGGAAGATGAGCTGCTGCACCTCTTCCGCGAACGCATCAAGCTGCGCCCGGAACTCAAGATTCTTGCTCCGGGAACACTGCCTCCTCAGATTCGGCCCATCGAAGACAAGAGAGAATGGGACTGATACGCAATATTGCCAGGCCTTCTCACGGGACAGGGCAAGTCGCCCTGTCCTTTTTTCTATCTCGAGAGATCATAAAAGAAGCCTGTTATCGGCAATGTCGACACGTGCAAGACCATGTGAAACATTCGTGAATCTGAGTCCATCTGACCTTTTGCCGGATATAGGGCCTGTTCCTCAACATATCCTCGGAAAAATGTTGGACAAATCATTTTACAGGGGAGAAAGGACCCTCGCAGCGGGAATCCATTTTTGCATAAAAGAAAACTATTTTACACAAATAGCATACTTTTGGATTGAAAAGAAATTCTGGATGGTGCATACTCTATCGCACTCTCCACTTGAGCATGACGCTGGCCTTTGCTCATGTTGACATGTTACTTCGGACAAAGTGGAGACCCTTCCAGATAAATTATCTGCACACCCCCAAGGATCAGGAGCCAGAAAGAATCATGAACAAAACAGTCACCAAAGCAGATATTGCCAAAAATATTTGCGCCCAGTCCGACATGAAGCAGCAACATGCAAAAAAGAAACTTGATATCATGCTTACCCTCATGAAGGACGCACTCAAAAACGACAAGGAAATGCTCCTTAGTGGATTCGGCAAGTTTGAAGCTTTTACCAAAAAAAACCGTAAGGGACGCAATCCTCAAACCGGGGAAGAAATTGTTCTTGACTCCCACGATGTGCTTGCATTCCGCATTTCCCGCAAATTCAAGGCGGCCATGAATCCTGAAGGCAAAAAATAGATGGTATAAGCTGTAAGCATCAGGTGGCTCATTCTTTTGCACGGCCAATGGTGTTTCAAACACTGACGGTTTCTCAATGGTCTCTGCCATCAGCAAAACGGGCGGCTTCAGTTACAGGGCTCATTGAGAGCATTTATGGACAAATCAGGGGCAGTCACACTGCCCCTTTTGTTTTTCATCTCATCACGGCATACAGAAAAACTGACGCCACCAATAAATACTTCAATTCAACTTATTGAAATTTATAAAAATATTTTCAGGCGATGATTTTTGTCTGCTTTTGCTAAAAATATTTCTCTGAGTACTGATTTCAAAGCTCCCGGTCTCTGGGTACCGTGAATACACTGTCTCGTGTCATGCGGGATAAATTTTCCGTATCCGTTTCTCATGGAACCGAATACGCACATTCTGTTTTCCATAACACGGTACCATGATGCGAGCATATCCTCGATCTTCAACAGGTTGCCAACTCCAAAAGTTCTGATCGGAACATCTTCCTGCGACTTCATTCGCGCTTTCATGGCAGTATTCCACCCTCAAACTGCTACCCCAATGCCACATCCATGCACATCATAACAACAAAACCAGCTATGGCACCGAGACTTGCCGCGTCCCCATGTCCTGAGGCATGAGACTCTGGAATAACTTCCTCCACCACCACAAAAATCATGGCACCAGCGGCAAAGGCCAATGCAAAGGGCAAAATGGGCTGTGCCACACTTACAGCCAGCGCTCCAAAAACGGCCGCAACAGGCTCCACCACACCGGACAGCTGCCCATAAAAAAATGCCTTGCGCCGGCTCAGCCCCTCCCGAAGCAATGGCACGGCAACAGCCGTTCCTTCAGGCAAATTCTGAAGTCCAATACCGAGCATCAGGGTTATTGCACCGGCAAGCCCAGCCTCACTTCCTCCTGTTACTGCACCAAAGGCCACCCCTACGGCGAGGCCTTCCGGAATGTTGTGCAGGGTAATGGCAAGTACCAGCAGCACACTCCGGGGAAGTCGCGTAGGAATTCCCTCCTTACGATTGGCCACCTGATGCAGATGTGGCAAAACCATATCCAGCAGCCGCAGTACGGCTGCCCCGGCAAGGAATCCCACCGCGACAGGCAAAAAGGCCAGCCGCCCCCAACCTGCCGCCATATCCAGCGCAGGCTGCAACAGGGACCAGAACGAGGCTGCAAGCATGACGCCAGCAGCAAAGCCCAGCATGATATCAAGGCTCAAACGGGAAAATTCTCTTGTTGCAAAGACCAGACCTGCACCAACTGCCGTAAAGCCCCACGTCAAAAGCCCCGCCAGCAATGCCATACCCACGGGAGACAACTCCATTATCACCTCCATTTTGACCGGTGTTCCTTATGCGCGCACAACTGATAAAAATGCTTACCATTTTTGATCCACAAAGTGCATTATCGTCAGTCACCTTACCTCTGAAGCGCGACTGTCTTTTGCTTATCCCTTTCTCCAAAAAAGCAGATCCGTATTCAACAAACATACATACATGCATGCATCCGCACTGCGTAATATGAATTTCATAAGCATTTTCAGCAGACATGAAAATATAGATAGAAGACAACACTGCGCAGACTCCCACGAGGACCATATTTGATGGTCGTACCATGACCTGTGAATTCTGTACCCAACAAAAAAGCATCAGGTAAACCTATTGGAAGATGCCCAGCTCACAAGAAAAGACGTGCTGCCCCCTTTATGCCAGCCGAAGAATCCCCACTGAACATTGTGGCCACACTGCAAAGCAATAATTCTGATAAGATATTTCGTATCACCATGCCTGTCAGAAAAGGCACACCATACAGGAGACGACGGACTTGGCTACAGATGTCCATGAATAAAGGGAACTCCAGCCATCCGTACCTGAAGGAGAAAGCTGACATGCACCATAAAGCTCCCCGGGCAACTTCTCCTCGGGGGACAAAAAAGACTTGACAGAATCTTGCCTTTCGCAGACACTTCCTCAAAAGGACGACATCATGTTTATGTTCTACGCACAGTTCTATTTTTATTATTCGGGTTCAGGAATGCTGGCCCCGGATCGGATGTGCTGTGCGTAACAGAGTCGCCAGACACAAGTGCTG
>CAMLXE010000171.1 GCA_946490455.1 uncultured Desulfovibrio sp.
CATGCACCGCCACCGGAGGTCATGGAAATGGCCACGAAGAGGCCGGTCACGATGGTACCCATGAGCATGGCGCCCAGGGTGGAAAAGGCTGCGCTCTGTCCGGCAAACATGTCGATGATGTAGTACACGACCACAGGAGCGAAGACAGGCAGGATGGAAGGCAGGATCATTTCGCGAATGGCAGCCTTGGTCAGCATGTCAACGGCAGCGCCATAGTTGGGCTTTCCGGTGCCTTCCATGATGCCGGGGATTTCGCGGAACTGACGACGCACTTCAACCACAACGGCCGAACCGGCGCGGCCCACGGCCATCATGCCCATGGCGCCGAACAGGTAAGGCAGCAGACCGCCGATGATAAGACCAACCAGAACATAGGGATCCTGCAGGGAGAAGTCCACATTGAGGTCGGGGAAGAAGCGGCCGAGGTCCTGCGTGTAGCAGGCAAAGAGCACGAGAGCGGCCAGACCGGCGGAACCGATGGCATACCCCTTGGTCACAGCCTTGGTGGTGTTGCCCACGGCGTCCAGAGCGTCCGTTACGTCACGGACTTCACCGGGCAGGTTGGACATTTCGGCGATACCACCGGCGTTGTCGGTGACGGGGCCATAGGCGTCGAGAGCAACGATCATGCCGGCCAGAGCGAGCATGGTGGTTGCAGCAATGGCGATACCGAAGAGACCGGCGTTGCTGTAGGAGAAGAGGATGCCGATGCTGATGATGATGACAGGAAGCGCAGTGGATTCCATGGAAACGGCCAGGCCCTGAATGACGTTGGTGCCATGACCGGTTGTGGAAGCCTGAGCGATGCTGCGAACAGGACGGTAGGCCGTGGAGGTGTAGTATTCGGTCACCCAGACAAGCAGAGCCGTGATCACGAGGCCGGTCAGCGAGCAGACAAGCAGGTTGCCCACACCGAAGGGCTTGCCCTGAATGTCCATTTCCGGAGCGCCCCAGAACAGAATGATGCTGATGAGGATGATCAGAACGGCCGAAACGCCACCGGCAACAGTCAGACCCTTGTACAGAGCCTTCATGATGTTGTTGTCGGAACCGAGACGCACATACTTGGTACCCACGACGGAACCGATGATGCAGACGCCGCCGATGAGCAGAGGATACATCATCATGAGGTGCTGCAGTTCGCCGGTGAAGTAGATGGCGGCCAGCAGCATGGTGGCAACCACGGTAACGGCATAGGTTTCAAAGAGGTCGGCAGCCATACCGGCGCAGTCACCCACGTTGTCGCCCACGTTGTCGGCGATAACGGCAGGGTTGCGGGGATCGTCTTCGGGGATGCCGGCTTCAACCTTGCCCACGAGGTCAGCGCCCACGTCGGCGCCCTTGGTGAAGATACCACCGCCAAGACGGGCAAAGATGGAGATGAGGGAAGCGCCAAAGCTCAGAGCCACAAGCGCTTCGAGCAGGGTCTTCTGATCAACGCCAAAGACGCTCAGAAGGCCATAATAGACGATAACGCCCAGAAGGCCGAGACCCACAACCAGAAGACCCGTGACGGAACCGGCCTGGAAGGCCACGTTCAGCGCAGGGACCATGCCCTGACGAGCAGCTTCGGTGGTACGAATGTTGGCGCGGACGGAAACATTCATGCCGATGAAGCCGGCGAGACCGGAAAGAACAGCTCCGATGATGAAACCGAGAGCAACCAGTCCGGAAAGAGCCCATGCGAGCAGAATGGCAACAATGATGCCCACAATGGCAATCGTCCGATACTGACGCTTGAGATAGGCCTGAGCGCCTTCCTGAATGGCACCGGCGATCTTCTGCATCTCTTCCGTGCCTGTGGAGGCAGCGAATACGCGCTTCGAGGTCATATACGCGTAGTAGAGAGCAAAGAGTCCGCAGGCCAAGACCACGATGAATGACAACATCTGGGAACCCCGCTTGTTGATTAGAAGTGAAACCTACCAGCAGCACCAACATTTCCCGGCATGATCCCCGTGAGGGAAAGGACTCCGGGAGAGGAATAGCCCTTTGACAGCGATGTCGAAGGGCTCTGGAGTCGGTACGGCAACGAAAACTCGGACCATATGGAAACGAATCGAAGAACGGTACTCAAAAAGTGGCTCACTGGCAAGCAAAAGCTTGCACTCCGCCCCGGAATCTTCGTCATTCCTCTTTCTGAAGCCGGGGATTCCACAGCCCAGACGATGAAAAAACGCTGCCCTCAAGCATTCTTTCCGGCAGAAAACATTTCCCTGTCCCACAGCGGACACGGCCTTTCCCTTTTTATAAGCCTTTATCTCTAAAGCGTATGCCTGTCCCACAGCGGACACGGCCTTTCCCAATAGTTATCGCTGGAGGCGTGGCAAAACCTGTCCCACAAGCAGACCCGGCCTTTTCCTGCACCGAAAGAGATTCCCATGCCGGAAGGATGCCGCTCGATGGGGAC
Source organism: uncultured Desulfovibrio sp. (assembly GCA_946490455.1). Classification (GTDB taxonomy): domain Bacteria; phylum Desulfobacterota; class Desulfovibrionia; order Desulfovibrionales; family Desulfovibrionaceae; genus Bilophila. Next base: position 2,411 of record CAMLXE010000171.1, read on the forward strand.
CCTGGTATTCGAAAGACACCGGTTCCCATGCCGAAACCGAAGGGAAGTGCCGTCTCTTCCCTTATGTTCCGGAATTGCAGCCGTTCCCCATCCCGCAGACGCGCCCCCCTCCTCCCTCTGCGACACCCGGCCGACTGTTTCAGACGGTTTTCTGCCTCCGCTGCCTCCGCCCTCCCCCGCAGTCCCCGACAAAATGCGCGACCGAAGCGATGCGGCTCCGGCGATCTGTGCCCACACCCTGGCCAGTTCTTCCAGCTCACGCCGAAGCGATGCGATCCCGGTGATCTGTCATTCCCCGCAGTCCCCGACAGGCTCCGTCCGTTTTCAGGACATGGAGCAACCGACCTCCATCCCCGCATTATCCGACAGAAGCCGCGTGCGCCTCCCCGTCACGCGGTACAGGAAAAGCTCTTGCCCTTTTTCACTATCCGCTATATACAGGCTCGGAACGGAGAGGTAGCGAAGTGGCCGTAACGCGCGCGACTCGAAATCGTGTTATCGGTTAATAGCCGGTACGTGGGTTCGAATCCCACCCTCTCCGCCACAAACGATGCCGAAGGATACCGCCAAGTGTTTATAAGTGCTTGGCGGTTTTCATTTTTCAGTAAGTTATGAAAAAAAGATGCCGATAATTGCCGGTGAATGCTATTGACTGCCGCGTCTTTTTTGGGGCAACTTTTTACCTATTCAAAAGAGTTGCCCCTCTATGCTGACCGATACCAAGATAAAGACTGCCAAGGCCTCGGAAAAATATATAAACTCTATGATTCCAATGCCCTTTACATCGAGGTTCCTCCTTCCGGAAAAAAACGGTGGAGATTCAAATATTATTATGCAGGAAAAGAAAAGCGGATCAGCCTTGGTACCTACCCTGACATCGGTCTCAAGGAAGCCAGAGAAAAACGGGATCTGGCCAGAAAAATTGTTGCCGAAGGCAATGATCCTTCCGTCATTATACGATCGCGTTCGATTCACTCCGATACATTTCAGGACATTGCTCTTGAATGGATTGATACAAGAAAAGAACTCTGGTCGGAACGACATACCAAGACAGTGCTTCAGAGATTGAATGCATATATTTTCCCCTACTTGGGTTCAGTCCCCATTCAGGATATTTCGGCTCTCAACGTTCTTGAAGCATTAAGAATTGTCGAGAAAAGGGGTGCCACCGAAGCTGCCGGAAAAACATTGAATATCTGCTCTCTCGTTTTCAGGTATGCCGTTGCTACGGCAAGAATTCCCAATGATCCATGTCGTGACCTCAAGGGAGCTTTGACGGCAAGGAAAAAAGGACATTTTGCAGCGATTACAGACAAGCAGGGAGTAGCTGCTCTGCTCAGGGCCATTGAATCCTATCAGGGTTCTGCCTTAGTGCGCTGTGCCCTGAAATTTTTGGCATTAACCTTTGTTCGCCCTGGAGAACTGAGAAGTGCGGAATGGCAGGAAATCAATTTCTCTGAAAGAGTTTGGATCATCCCTGCAGAGAAAATGGAAATGGGGAGGGAGCACATTGTATCGCTCTCAAATCAGGCGCTTTCTGTGCTTTACGAGGTGAAAGAAATCACCCCGGAAGGAGAACCCTATGTCTTCCCTTCTATTCGGAGGAGGAAAGACAGAAGATTGTCTGAAGGAACGCTCAACGTGGCGATTCGATCCATGGGATTCGGAAAGGAACAAATGACCGCTCACGGTTTTCGCGCGATGGCTTCAACCCTGCTGACTGAAAATGGCTGGCGCCCGGATGTCATCGAACGCCAGCTTGCCCATGTAGAAAAAAACAAGGTCAGAGGTGCGCACAATCGCGCTGAATATTTGCAGGAAAGGCGTATCATGATGCAGGAGTGGGCTGATTTTCTTGATTCTCTGCTTGCCATGTACCATTGATGAAGTCACGGATATCTGACTCCCTCCAAAAGCGGCTGTTTCCTCTTTTTAATGAAGCTGGAGCTTTTCCTTCCTTGGACCACTTTCTCCATGTTGATGAAGCCACCCCTACAAGCGGCAAAACTGTCTTCAATCGGAGAAGTCTATCCTCTATCATACAGCAACCTCCATATAAATCTCTGCCGCCCTGTCTACAATTTCGGGAAACTGGCGTTCCATTGCCTCATGCAATTCTGACAGAGCCTTGTTGAGATACCTGAAATTTGTATTGTAGTAGATCGGACAGGTTGCCCGAACATCCCAGACAAGATTGGCAGACAGGCATATACCTGTCTGCCACCTTTCAACCAGGGATTCTGTGCT
>CAMLXE010000172.1 GCA_946490455.1 uncultured Desulfovibrio sp.
GAAGAACACACAAGAATATTTAGCTTATTTTATTAGAAAGAATAATGAGATAGAGATGAAATAACGTTCGTTCTGGCGGTAGCTTTTCCCGGGGGAAAAGGAGAACAGTTCCTCTGGCTCCAGTTCTGCTCAGGGCTCGGAGGAAAGGATTTTCGAATGGAATAGGTATGGAGGGGATGTTTATGGCATGCATTGAACGCTTGGTTTTCTTGGCGTAAACCCTTGAAAAAAAGAATGGAGGGGGGAGAGGATGGGCTGAATTGGTATATTTTTCACATTTCACAATACAGGTATTTTTTTTTGAATCATTCAAAATGATATAATTCAGCATGAATGCTTTGTTTCATATGACAAGATAAAAAACGCAATTCTGGCCCCCCAGGTGATGGTGCCAAAAGATATCATTTTGTTTTTTTGATCGTAACTTATTGTTACTAAATAATAAATATGATAAAAACGATATCTTGTGTCATAGTTTGGCAAACCTTTTGCAAATAGAAAGGCACAAGCCGAAGGGGGATTACCCCCTTGAGCTGGCTATTAGGTGTAATAACCAGCCGAGGCGAAAGACTTTTTAAGGATTAGCATATGAAGCGGATGATCGTGCTGAATGAAAAGGACAATATAGCGGTCGCCCTTGATCCGCTGACCAAGGGAACAGAAGCTGCCCTGAGTACGGGGCAAACGCTCTTGGTGTGCAGCGATATCCCCTTTGCGCACAAGGCGGCTCTGCGGCCCATTGCAAAGGGAGAACCCATTATCAAATATGGGTTGGCTGTCGGTGCAGCTACACAGAATATCGCCAGGGGCGAGCACGTGCATGTTCAGAATATGGAAAGCCTGCGGCATCGCGTGAAATAGGATGAGTCCTTATTCGGAGGGGATCGGATAATTGCGTCTTCCTTCCCCAGATCACGGTGGCTCATTTTTCCACCACAGATTGCGGACTGAGCCTTCTGCCCGTTCGGGATAGGCGTCGGAACCGCTCAAAGGAGAGACTGTCATGCTGAAGCCGCTACAAGGCTACAGACGGCCAGATGGTCGGATGGGAATACGAAATCATGTGGCGATTGTTGCCAGCATGGATAATGCACATCCCACGGTGCGGCGCATTGCGTCGATGGTCAAGGGCGTTGTTCCTCTTTGTCCCGGATTTGGGCGAGCCCTTCTTGGGGCAGATGCTGAACAGCACGACAGGGTTGTTGTCAATACTGCGACGCATCCCAATGTATATGCGGCCATTGTTGTATCTCTTGAAAACAAGACCAATGAAAGACTTACTGCCAAGATTGCCGAAACCGGAATGCCTGTAATCGGACTCTCCATCGAAGATATGGGTGGAACAGTGCAGGTTGCGGCCCAGGGTGCCCGTGAGGCCATGCGTTTCCTGCGTGAGGCCTCCAAATTGCGGCCGGAACCCATGCCGTGGAGCGAGTTTGTACTTGGAGTGGAGTGCGGTGGGTCTGATGGTTCTTCCGGTATTGTCTCCAATCCGGTGACCGGGATGGTGGCTGACAGCGTTATTGATGCCGGTGGCACCGTCATCATGAGTGAGACGCTTGAACTTCTGGGTGGCGAACAGATGCTGGCCGATCGTGCCCCGGACCCGAAAGTCGGGCAGAGAGTGATTGATATCGTGCAGTTCTGCCTTGATTATGCGGGCAAGCACAATCTGGATCTTATGGGGGCCAATCCAGCTCCCGACAATATCGCCGGTGGGCTTTCGACCATTGAAGAAAAGGCTCTCGGCGCCATCAAGAAGGGTGGCAGCCGTCCGCTCATGGAAGTTGTTGAACTTGGTGTCCGTCCCTCAAAGAAGGGCTTTGTGATCATGAACGCGCCTGCCCCCGGGGTGGAAAATCTGACCTCCATTGTCTCCGGTGGATGTCATGCCGTCATTTTCTCCACAGGAAAGGGCAACTGTTCTGGACATCCTGTGGCTCCTGTCATCAAGGTCTCCGGTAATCCCTATACGGTCGAGAGCTTGCGGGACAATATTGATGTGGATATTTCCGGCGTCATTTCACAAAACATGCCTCTCTCGAAGGCTGCGGATATCCTGTCAGATCATCTCGTTGACGTGTGCTGGGGGATGCCCACCAGTGCGGATATGCTTGGCGAAATTGAAATGGCCGTTTCCCGAATTATGCGGACTCTGTAAGCGATTCGTCTGTCGGAGGACACATGAAAATAGGCTTTGTCGGACTCGGAAGCATGGGACGTGGCCTGTGCCGGAATCTGTTGCGCCGCGGGCATGAACTGAAGGTCTTCAATCGGAGCCCCGGTCCTCTCGCTACAGTGGCCGAGTGGGGAGCTACTCCCTGTCATTCGGCACAGGAAGCTGCTTCTGATGTGGATGCGGTTTTCTTTTGCCTGTCTTCCATCACTGCGGAAAAGGCCATGACCTGTGGGGCACAAGGCGTTTTTGCATCCATGCGGGCCGGGACACCGTTTTTTGATCTCGGTACATGGGACATGCAATCGGCCAGAGAGCTGGCTGATGAAGCTGAATTGCGTGGGGTTTCCTATGTCGCTCTGCCCATGGGTAAGGGGCCGGAGGCTGCCGAGGCTGGCGAGACACCGCTGTTTTTCGGGGGAAGTCGCGACGTCTATGACCAGTGGCTGCCATTGCTGAAGGAAATGGGTCATCCTGCCTACATGGGAGACGTGCAACATGCCTATGCCTTCAAGCTGATTACCAATCTGATGGGGCTTACTACCAACGTGGTGCTGACTGAAGGAATCAGACTGGCCAAGGTGATGGGCATTGAGGAAAAGGCCTTCCTTGAAGGTGGACGTGAAACTGGAGCCTATTCCTATCAGTTCTGGAATTCAGGGCACAAGATCTATCAGGAAGCTTTTCTGCCCATGCGAGGAACATTGGATAACGCCTGGAAAGACATGAAGTTCGGCGTAGAGATGGCTACTCATATTGGTCAGAAATGTCCGTTCTTCACGGCTGCCCGTGATCGGTACCGTGAAGCTTCGGAAAAAGGCTACGGCAGCGAAGATTACATTGCGGTCTATCGACTGCTCATGTCTGAAGATGCCTAGCATTGTGTCAAGGAAATCACTTCAACAAAAACAACCAAGGGGATTTCCCCTTTATCCATTGGAGGAAAACATGAAATTCGGTTTTATCGGACTTGGCAGAATGGGGGGAGGCCTCTGTGCCAACCTGATCAAGCGCGGTGGTGATGTTGTCATCTATGATATCAATCCCAAGACCGTGCAGCATTTTGTGGATCTCGGTGCGACCGCAGCCAAGTCTGTTGCTGATCTGGCTTCTCAGGTTGATGCCTGCGTGACCTGCCTGCCCATGCCCAAGGATGTGGAAGGCGTTCTGCTTGGAGAAAATGGCGTATTCGACAATATGAAGAAGGGTGCTGCCCATTTCGATCTGAGCACGCTGGACATCCCCAGTGTTGTTCGCTTTGAGAAGGAAGCCCAGGCTCGTGGCCTGCATTATCTGGTTATCCCCATGGGTAAGGGTCCTGCTCAGGCTGCCGCTGGCGAAACGCCTCTCTTTGCAGGTGGCGAAAAGGAAATCTACGATATCTTTAAGGAACCTCTCCTGGAAAAGATGGGTCATCCCACCTATATGGGAACGGTAACTGCCGCAGAAGCCTTCAAGCTCATCACCAACTGCATGGGCATGAGCAACATGATCATCGTAACTGAAGGCATCAAGCTCGCCAAGAAGATGGGCATTTCCAAGGAAGCCTTCCTGGAAAACTGCCCCAATACCGGTGCCTATTCCTACCAGTTTGCAGGAATTGGCGGGCTGGTCTATGATGAAATCTTTGATCAGCCTCGGTTCGCCGTTGATCTGGCTCTCAAGGACGTGCGTCTCGGTGTGGAAATGGCCAATTCGGTTAACCAGAAGATGCCCATGTTCACCTTGGCTCGCGACATTCTGAAAAAGACTTCCGATGCCGGCCTTGGTCAGGCTGACTTCTTCTCCGTCTACAAGACACTCGAAATGGATTAAGATGCACTGCGCCGCAGGAGCTGAGTCCTCTTGCGGCGTTTTGAGCATTGTTACGGGAGTACCCAGAATCCAGTCTCCCTATGATCCCCTCCAGGAGCTTTCTCCGGAGGGGACTTTTTGCAGAAAAGATTTCAGGCAGTGATCCGTTTGGGGATTGTTTTCTGCTGCTGGTTCCTTTCGGATACCTCCTTCACAGGTGGATGGATCTCGGTATATTGCAAAACAAGCCTCTGCGAGAGAACAGCAAAGGAGATCGTAGATGTCCAGTCTCTTTTCAGGACAGAATTGTCGCATTTTCGATTTGACCCTGCCCTTGTGTGCAGAAACGCCTTCTTCCGGGCAGCCTCCGGAGATTCGGACACTCAGAAAGCATGGTGAAGACGTTGGAGATGGCCTCAGTTTCCAGATGATGTGGTTCGGGATGAACGACCATACGGGAACGCACATGGATGCTCCAATCCATTTTATTCCTGGGGGGCAGAGTATTGACGAAGTGGATATCTCCGACTTTTGCATGATGCCCGGAGTGTGTCTTGATCTTGCCTGTGACAGTACCTATCAGGTCATTGACAAGGAATCCATACAGCATGCACTTGAGCAGGCTGGACTGAGTGTTGCGGATGTCCCCG
>CAMLXE010000173.1 GCA_946490455.1 uncultured Desulfovibrio sp.
TTGATACCAATGGGAGGCGTAATCATTCCGATACACAGGTTCACACACACGATTATACCAAAGTGGACAGGGTCCAGACCGATTTGTGCCGCAATGGGAACGAGCATGGGCGCGAGAAGAAGAATAATCGCAAGCGTCTCCATGAACATTCCCATGAAAATAAGCAGAATATTGATGCCGAGCAGGATAAGAAAGACGCTGTCGGTCAGTGAAAGAACATATTCGGAAATCAGGGCAGGTACCCTGCCAATGGTGATGATCCATCCGAAAGGAACCGTTGAGGAAACGATCAGCATAATTACAGCTGAAGTAATGGCACTATTTATTCCTGCAATGGCAATCGATTTCAGGGTAACAGTTTTGTAAACGAACAGCCCGATAATGATAGCATAGGTTGCGGCAACCGCACCACCTTCGGTAGGCGTGAAGACTCCTCCCCTGATTCCGACAATGATCAGGATGGGCATTACCAGAGAAAGTGAAGCATCCTTGAATCCGGCAAGAATTTCGGAACGGGTGGCAGATTGGGGACTTTGTGGAAAATTGTGCCTGCCCGCCAGAAAACGTGTTACGCACATGAGGCCGAATGCCATAAGAAGACCGGGAATGATTCCTCCCATGAACAGGGCTCCAACTGATGTCCCTACAGTGGCCCCATAGACGATGAAGACAATGGATGGAGGAATGACAGGCCCCAAGACACCCACGGATGCACACAATGAAGCTGTAAATTCTGGTGCGTAGCCCTCTTTTTTCATGGTTGGAGTCATGATTTTTGTAAGAGCAGCGGCTTCGGCGCACGCAGATCCCGTCAGACCGGCAAAAAGGGTACCTGTTGTGATGATGGCGTAGGCCAGCCCTCCTCTGAATTGCTGAAAGAGCACTTTGCAGAGATTGATCAATCGTGCAGAAATACCTGTTTCATTCATCAGATCGCCAGCAAAAATGAAGAAGGGAACTGCCATGAGAGGAAAAGAGGCTGCCGCGTTGAACATTTGAAGTGTTATCATATCGGAGGGAAGCAAGCCTGTAACAAAGATGAAGGAAAGCGTCCCAAGGGAAAGAGCGGCGCATATGGGGCTACCGATAAAAAGAGCTATGACAAAAGGAACGAGCATGTATAACAGATCCACAGGAGCCATGATTACACCTCACCATATCGCAGCAACGCATCAATGTCGGAAAGAATATGGACTAGACAGTGGTATGCCATTACGGCCCCGCCTATGGGCATGGAAGCCCTTATGTAGGCAAGGGGGATATGTAGGGCATCAGTGATGACATTCCAGCTGACACTGACAAGATTTGTCCCGGATACCAGGAGAAAAAGAGCAAGAATGGAGAAGATAACAGCCGTTACCAGATGAACGATAATGGCTATTTTCCCCTTGAAAAGGCTGCTTACAATATCGACACTGATATGCTGCCAGCGATATGTGGCAACACTTCCACCGATAAAGGTCAGCCAGGCCATAAGATACATGGCGACTTCCTCTGGCCAAGAAAAGGAACTGTGAAACAAATAGCGGGCAAAGACCTGCAGAATTATGCTGAAGAGCATGACAAACAGGATAAGACCGACAAATATTTCAAGCAGTTCGTTGAGCTTTTTGCCTATATGTTGCAAGAGCGACAGGGAGATAAGCATCGTAATTCTCCTTTTGCAGAGACATTCACGCTTTCAACAGCATCATGCCCACAACCAAGATCCAGGAATATTTTTGTAAGACATCAGAGAAGGTGAATATCTCCCTTTGAAACATGTGGAGTATCCATTCGGCAAAGAAACAGTACCCAAAGAGACTTTTCTCAAGAGGAGGGAATAATCCCTCCTCTTTTTATATGTGGGGGGAGGTTATATGCACGTTGTTACTTCTGGGCAGCAAGTACGGAATCAATAAACGCCTGAGGTGCAATATCGGTATATTTTGACCAGACTTTTTGAGCTTCGGTAAACCATTCTTCTGCTTCCTGATCAGTGGGAGTGTAGACCACAAGACCGTTCTGGATCAGCCTTTCACGAATTTCAGGCAGAGTCTGGTCGATTTGCTTTGCAAGGAAGGCACTAGTTTCCTGCCCAGATTCAAGAAGAGCTTTTTGAATTTCAGGGGGATACGTTGCAAAGACCTTTTTGTTGCAAAGAACCATATGGATGACATAACCACCGACCCCATAGGGAACTTCTGTAACATTTTTCAGAACTTCTCCGAGTTTTGCAGAGTCAAGCCACATGTAGTCTTGAAAAATTCCCTCCACAACACCCTGTTCAAGCCCCGTGTAAAGTTCACCCCAGCTGACGGGCGTAGGATTGGCACCATAGGCACGCACGCAGTCCATTTCTACGGGGGACGCTGTGCTGCGCAATTTGAGACCCTTCAAATCATGGGGAGAGCGTATCTGCTTGTTTCTTGTAAAAGGCATGCGCAACCCGTCGAAATCGGCAAAGAGCAACACCTTGAAATCGGTAGTTTCCTCAAGACGTTTGGCAAGATCCTTTCCAATGTCGCCATTGAATATTTTCCTTGCTCCTTCAGGACTGTTGATAAGGCAAGGCAGGGACGTCCACTGGAAGATATCGGTAAATGGAGACATGTTGCTGTTGCTTATGCTTGCAGCCTCGAGAGACCCATTGAGTACGGATTCTGCCAAAACCATATCCGATCCCAGCTGGCCGCTTGGGAACACAAGTACCTGCATCCTGCCATTGGTTTTTTCAGTTACAAGTTTGGCAAAATGCTCATACGCGTCATAAATGGGGACGGTGGAATTGGCAGTGTGTCCAAATTTGAAAACATACTCGGCCGCATAGGCATTTACAGAAAAAAATACCAGAGCCAGAGAAAGAAGAACCAGTTTCTTCATATTTCCTCCTGAAAGAACAGGGTCTACCGGTTCAATGGCGGATGTGGACGAGATATTGTTTATCCACGCTTTTCGATGACTTTATAGACAGCAGCACTGTCTTCGCCACCAAATCCGGCATCATGTGCCTTTTCATAGCATTTTCTGGCGTCTTCAATCAGCGTGAGTTCCACACCGGCATTCTTTGCCATTTCACACCCAAGGCGCAGATCCTTGAGCATAAGATCCACGGCAAAGCGGTTTTTGAAATCGCGATTCGCCATGAATGGTCCACGCACACCAAGCTGAAAACTGTTGCAACCGGAAGCGCTCAACAGTGCTACCACATCGTGAGCATCCATACCGACGGCTTCTCCTGTCTTGATGGCTTCACCTACTGTCGAGATGATGACCCCTGCCATCATGTTTCCCAGCAGCTTGATGGCCGTAGCCGCTTCGGCATTGGCAACTCGAAGAGGTTGCGATACCCGTTTGAAAATATCTTCCCATATAGGATTTACGACCTTGTCATCACCGCCGACATACATGGGCTGTTCCGCCTTTTCGGCATCAGAAGGACTCTTTCCTTGCGTACACTGGATGTACCCCAGACCTTTTGCATTTGCGGTATCTTCCATACACTTTGTCAATGCAGGTGTAAGGGTACTCAAATCAATATGAACGGCACCCTTTTTCATATGATCATAAAGTCCATTTTCAGCCAGAATAACCGATTCAATATGCTGAGGCATTGGCAGGCAGGAAAAGACGTAGTCACAGTCGGACAGTTCAGCAATTGAAGAAGCTTTTTTTGCGTTTGTTCCCACAGCCAGGCAACGTTCAACATTTTCTTCCTTTACATCAAAGATTATTACGTCCTTGCCAATACGGATAAGATTGCGGGCAACGGGTCCTCCCATGTTGCCAACTCCAATAAATCCAAACAACATTTTGCACTCCTTGGTTAAAAGGTTTCAGGTAAATCGTACGCTGTTCCTCACAGGCGTTTCCTTCTGTTGGGGAGAAGCCTTCCTTGAGCAGTGCCGGTCCTCAGTCAGCTTTCTTGGTTGGCAACTGGGGAAAGATACTCCCGAGTCCTGTAGAGGATGAAGTTGTTACTTGGAGTACAAAAAGGATGCCAACAGTTGCCCAGCATATTGGGTGAAAGAATGATTTTATTATAACTATTTTATATTATTTTATAATTGCATATGGGTGTAAAATGCAGAAAAAGTTGGTGCAAAATCGTGGCAATTATATTCGGCGAAATTGCTCCGAATTGCCGATGCTGCCATGCTCTGCAGCATGGCTTGAATTATTAATGTTATTTTGTAACACATTGATTATAAAAATAAAATTAATCCATATCAGCGAATGGGTGCTTGGTATATCCAACGATGCCGGCTCTCTTTCTTTTTTGATATAGTGGGGGGAGTATGTGTCAGTATATTTTTATAATTTGAAATTTTTTCAAGAAGATTGACTGACTCGTCAGAAAATATTCCCCCAAAGGGAGAGATCCGCCTTGTCGCCAGCGAGTAGCATTTTAGGTATGGCAAAATGGCTATGGCATAATGCCATATTGCGGCATTGGTATATTAACCGGCTGGCATCTCCGTCTATTTATATCATCTAGTTGGGGTACCTTGTGAATCTCAATCTTAACTTGGGACTCTTTTCTGTTTGTAATTTTTTTATCAGATGGATTTTTGTGCCCTTCTGCTGTCAGGCGAGAATGAGTGTGAGAATAGTAAAAATATAATATAATTTATTGA
>CAMLXE010000174.1 GCA_946490455.1 uncultured Desulfovibrio sp.
TGGCCAGCAGGGTTCCCAGGGCGGCTCCGAAGGCATAGCCCCCGGCAAAGCTGAGGAGCTGGCGCGGTACGGCAAGACAGATCAGACCGGCCGAAAGAAGGACATAGACGCACGCGCCGGCCGGCCCCTGCGGCAGCCAGGTATCCAGCCAGGCGATGAAGGCGTCCCTTTCCGGCATCAGGCCATGGAGGACGAGCAGCAAGAGGGCCAGCGCAACAAAGAGCAGTCCTGCCGGAGCCCAGTAGCGCAGACGGCTATTGCTGAACACGAATCACGTCGCCGGGCTTGAGCGCCGTTTCTCTGGTCATGTTGTTCAGAGCCAGCAGTTCAAGCGGCGGCATGTTGAACTTGCGGGCAATGGCCCACAGGGAATCGCCGGGCTGCACCCGGTAGGAGGCCACCCTGTTTCCGGTGCTGATGGATGCGGCGGTCTTTCCGGCCGCCTTGCCTCCGGATGTTCTTTCGGTTTTGGCAACGGCCGTTCCGCCTGCTGCCTGAGCAGCGGCGGGAATGGTCAGCTGCTGTCCCAGCCGCAGTTCGGGAGAGGAGAGTCCGTTTGCCGCAAGCAGCGCGTTCTGACTGACGCCGTAGCGTCTGGAAAGCGAATACACCGTGTCGCCCGTTTTCACCTCATGCACCACGGTCTTCCGCGCGGGGGCGGCAGGCGTCCGGGAAGCAGCGGCAACCTGCCGGGTCTGCTTCTCTGGAGCGGCTTTCCGGGCAGCGGTCTTCGGCTCGGAACGCTTCTGCACGGCAACATTCCGGCCGGAGTCTTTCTGCGCCACCACCTTCTGGCTGCTCTTCCGGGAAGTGGGAGCCGGTTCCACACGCGCGAGGCGCGTATCCACATAGCCACCTGTGGAACCCGGAATCTTGAGCTTGTAGCCGATGCGCAGAGGTTCGTTGACCTGATTGAGTCGCCGCAGTTCCACCACCGGAACGCCGGTCTTTCTGGAGATGCGGGTCATGGTATCGCCGCGGACAACCGTATAGGTGGACCATCCGGCGCCCTGCCGGGAAGCCGGGGAGCGGGAAAGAAAACGCCGCGCGTCGTCTGCCGCGTAGCTCGGCACATAAATCTTTGTGGTTCTTCCGGGATGGCTGACATAGCGCTGACAGGCCGGGTTATGGACAAAGAATTCGTCCCAGCTCATGCCCGCAGACTGGGCAAGCGCCTTCAGGTCCGTGCCCGGCCGGGCGTTCAGCTCAATGATTCTGGGAGCGCGCGAGGCGTCCGGGCGGTCAAAGCCCAGTTCGTCCAGATTCCGCATGATTTTGCATACGGCGACAAACTTTGGATAATACTGACGATTTTCATCTGTGAGCCGATCTTTCCGGCTGGGAATGGAGTCGCTTTTCCGGCGCAGGTCAAAGAAATTCTGCGTTCCGGTGGCCGCAAGTCCGCGCGAGATTTTCCCTTCTCCGGCATTGTAGGCCGTAATGGCGAGCGCCCAGTCGTCAAAAAGCTCGTGGAGCTTTGCCAGATAGTCGGCTGCGGCCCGCGTGGCCTGATAGGGGTCACGGCGTTCGTCCACCCACCAGTCCTGCTTCATGCCGTAATATTTTCCGGTGCTGGAAATGAACTGCCACATGCCCGTGGCGCCGGTTCTCGAACGGGCCATGGGATTGTAGCCGCTTTCGATGAACGCCACATAGGCCAGTTCCTCCGGCAGCCCCTTTTCCCGAAACACGGAACGGATGAAAGGCATGTAGGGCTGGGCACGTTCCAGATTCTTTTCAATGGTATAGCGGTCTCTGTGCACATAATACTTGAAATGCAGGATGACATCGCGCATGTCTTCCGAAGCGATGCCGCGGTCCACCTCGCCGGTGGAGGTCAGCGCCTTCCGCTCGGCCGAGGAAAGGGAGATGCCGTCATCGGCGGGCAGATAGACCGTTCCCGCCGGCATGTCGCCCTCAACGGCAACAAGGGGACCGTGATCACCGGAAACCTGTTTGGAACTGCAACCGCCAAGCGACAGCACGAGAAAGAGCGCAGCCAGAAGCAGGGCTCCCGTCCAGAGACGCCCTCCCGCACACAAAAAGAAACGGCCGTGCTTCATTTCGACAGAACACGGCACTTCCTGAAACATGGACTCTGAAGCAACAACACGGTACACTCGTTTCACCTCGGTTTTCCGGATTCCAGAAAACATCCGCAACAGGATACCCAAGTGATCCGGAATTGGCAATCCTTCTCAACTCCCAGCTCGACAGGGTTCTCATGAACAGCACCAATTTTCGCCGTCGGTCCGGAACGTCCCGCGGAGCCGCCAGAACCGGCGGCCGTCAGGCACAGGACTTTGGCGCGTCGCGTCCTGCATCCGGATTTCGTGCGGAGGCGCAGGCAGCCTCCCCTTCCCCGGAACACGCCGTTCTTCCTCCGGAACACGTCGCTCTTCCTCCGGAAGCCGAACGGGAAGAGACGGCCGTCCTGCCCGGTCTCAAGCCTGTGCTTGAACTGCTGGAACGGGAACCGGAGCGGATTGATACGGTCTTTCTCCGCAAGGGACAGCGTTCCCACGATACGGAACGGATTCTTGACCTGTGCCGGACAGCCGGTGTCCGCTTTGCCCTGACCGATACGCAGGGGCTGGACAGGCTCTGTCCGTCCGGCGGCCATCAGGGCGTGGCCGCACGGCTCTTTGAGGCCGGATTCGTTGATTTTTCCACACTTCTTGAAGAGGCTCCGGATGCGCCGCTGCCGCTGATTCTCGTGCTCGATCAGGTGCAGGACCCCGGCAATGCGGGCACGCTCGCCAGAACGCTCTATGCGCTTGGCGGCGCCGGCATGGTCATTCCCCGCCACAACGGAGCCTATCTCGGCGCCGGAGCAAGACGGGCCGCGGCCGGTGCGCTGGAGCGGCTTCCCGTCGCCAAGGTGACCAACATTTCCCGTGCGCTGGATGAGGCCAGAGACGCCGGCTTCTCCATCTATGGCGCGGCGCTGGGCGAAGAAAGCCTCAACGCCTTTGCCACGCCGCTCCACCTGCCCGCGCTTCTTGTGCTGGGCAATGAGGATCACGGCATCCGGCAGCAGGTTGCAAAGCGCTGCCATCACCTTGTCCATATTCCCATGCTGCGTGCCTTTGATTCGCTCAATGTGGCTCAGGCAGGCGGCATTCTTGTGAGCTGCTTTGCCCGCAACCGGCTCATGAAGTCCTGACCTTCCCCCACAACGCAAAGGAATCGCCCATGAATCAGCAGACCGAATCCCCCTGTTGCGGACGTGAAATTACGGTTCCCGTCCTTGGTCCGGCCAAGATTCCCTCTCCGCTGCGCTATCGCGACATGGTGGATGATTGCGGAACCACCCTCTTTCTGGACCGTGAATATTCCGACGAACTGGATACGCCCCAGCCGCTGCGCTTTGAAACGGCCGGTCCGCGCCGTTCGCTCTATTTTGATCCCGGCAAGACCAAATGTGCCATTGTCACCTGCGGCGGTCTGTGTCCCGGACTGAACGACGTCATCCGCGCCATTGTGCTTGAGGCCTATCACGCCTACAACACCCCTTCCGTACTGGGAATCCGCTACGGTCTCGAAGGCTTCATTCCGGCCTGTCACCATGACGTGATGGAACTGACACCCGCTTCGGTGGAACATATCCATCAGTTTGGCGGCACCCTGCTCGGCTCCTCCCGCGGCCCTCAGTCTCCGGAAGAAATCGTGGACGCGCTGGAACGGCTCAACGTGAGCATCCTCTTTGTCATCGGCGGCGACGGCAGCATGAAGGCCGCCTCGTCCATTGCCGGGGAAATCCGGCGGCGGAACGTGCGGATTTCCGTGATCGGCATTCCCAAGACCATTGACAACGACATCAATTTCGTCCCCCAGTCCTTCGGCTTTGATACCGCCGTGGACAAGGCCGCCGAAGCCATCGGCTGTGCCCATGTGGAAGCGGTGGGCGCGCTCAACGGCATCGGCATCGTCAAGCTCATGGGCCGGGAATCCGGCTTCATCGCCGCTCAGGCCGCACTGGCCCTGCGCGAGGCCAATTTTGTCCTCATTCCCGAAGCCCCCTTCCAGCTCCACGGCGAAGGCGGACTCCTTCCCGCTCTGGAACAGCGGCTCAAGGAACGCGGTCATGCCGTCATCATCGCCGCCGAAGGCGCCGGTCAGCACCTCATTCCCCATGAGGAATCGCGCGATGCCTCCGGCAATCCCGTGCTTGCCGACGTGGGCGCCCTGCTCAGAAACGCCATTACCGAATACTTTGCCGACCGGATGCAGATCAACCTCAAGTACATTGACCCCAGCTACATCATCCGTTCCGTTCCCGCCAACGCCAACGACCGGGTCTATTGCGGCTTCCTCGGCCAGTATGCGGTGCATGCGGGCATGGCCGGACGCACGGAAACCGTGGTGGCCAAGCTCATGGACCGCTATGTCCACCTGCCTCTGGACCTTGTCACCAGAGCCCGCCGCAAGCTGAACATCCGCTCCACCCTCTGGCGCGCCGTTCTGGAATCCACAGGCCAGGGCAACCTTGCCGGTATGCTTGGAGAGGACTGATTCATGACCCGGCAGGCACCGCAACTTCGGCAGATTCGGGCTTCGGCAGGGTCCGGCAAGACCTACCGGGTCACCGAATGCTTTCTCGAAT
>CAMLXE010000175.1 GCA_946490455.1 uncultured Desulfovibrio sp.
GATGAAGACGATGAGAATTATCCGGATGTAAGAGGGATCTGGCTGGAAGAGGATGTCTTTTCCTATGCCCGTCAGCCGGAATTTGCTGAACTCGTCCGGAAGCGGACGGGACATTGCGAGCAGATTCGGTTCGGAGCCGATCTGAATCCTGTGACCGTGGCCTTCTTTATGAAGGAGTTCAAAAGGCATGGGATTGATATTGTCATCACCAATATAGGCAAGGATCTGGCTACGGCCGGAGTCGCGGCCAGACTGCTGGGGATTCCTGTCGTTCAGCGGGTAGGACTCCCGGAGGATATTCCGTTCCGGCAGAAGACCAGATTCCTCCACCGGTGGATCAATCCTCATTTTCTGTGCCCCTGTCAGTATATTGCCGAGGGCTTCATCCGGAGCCTGCCCTATATTCATGCGGACAGAGTTCACGTCATTCTGAATGGAAAGAAGGCAACAGAGGAGGCTCTGGTCACCCATTCGCCCAGACGCCTGATTGCGACGCAGCAGCTGCAGCCGGACAAGGGACATGAGGTCCTGCTGCGGGCGCTGGCCAGGATTGATGATATTCCCTTTGAATTTCACGTCTGGGGGACGGGAAGAAGTGAAGAAGGGCTGAAACGGCTTGGCGAGGAACTTGGACTTGCCAAACGTGTTTTCTGGCATGGTTTTTCTTTTGATATCATGGAAACCCTGCGGACAGGCGATATTTTCCTTCTGGCTTCTCTGCGTGAAGGGCTTCCCAATACCCAGCTGGAAGCCATGGCCGCAGGCCTCCTGCCCCTTGTCCGGAATGTGGGTGGTGTCCAGGAAGTGGTTCCCGAATCGCTCCAGAAATGGGTTTTGCCCTATGAGGCTGATGCAGAAGTGTTTGCGGAACGCATTCGGGCTGCTCTTACCCTTTCCGACCAACAGCTCCTGCAACTGAGAGAAGAGGCTCGAAATGCTTGCCGGCAGACCTTTGACATCGACAGGCAGGCAGAAGAACTGGAAAAATGGCTTGCGGGTCTTGCCGGCAGCGCGATTTGAAGCACAAAAAGAAAACTGCAGTGTCCTTTAGAAAAAAGTAATCATCTGGTGTTGTATGCCGCAATATCCGATTCTTTTCTCAAGCCGTTTGGAATAGCCCTTCAGGTAGTTCAGACTTGCCGGGGACAATTAGTCAGACAGAGCAGCATTCATGAAATCAAGAATATGCCGGGCGCGATTCTCCCAGGAAAATTCCCTGGCATACTGGAGATTAGCCTTGCGCATGGCTTCCATTTTCTGGGGATGGGAGCCTGTTTCCCTGATGGCCTTTGCAAGGTCTTCAGGCGTTGGGCTGGCGGCAACAGACGCATTTTGGGGAGAAAGAATCCGTGTAAGATAGGGCATCGGCGTGCAGACAATGGGAAGTCCCATGGCCAGAGATTCTGCCAGTTTGAGCGGTGACAGAAACTGATCTTCAAAAATGGATGGAATGACGGAAAGATGTACACCGTTCATGGCCTTGGGCAGAGCCGCATGTGGAACGTGCCCTACAAATTCTATGCGTTCTTGTGCATTGCCTGCCAGCAAAAGAAGCTGTTCTCGCTCCTTGGGAGCAACTGCACCAACGATGCGCAGGTGGTAGTTGGATGGCAACAGGGAAAAGGCCCTGAAAAGCATATGAACACCCTTTTCAGCCACCACCTTGCCAAAATAGCCGATGGTAATCGCAGTATGGGATGACGGCGGGAGGCATTGGGCAAAGTGTTCCAGATTGACCCCCGAAGGTGCGACACATGAAGGCGTTTCAAGCTTTAGTATTGTCGTGGCCTGTTCTTGCAACCCGGCATCAATAAAAACGACCCCGTTGATTGTCGAAAGTCGTTTCTGCAGTTCTTTCCGCGAGTTTTCCGCTTCAGGTGTGTCATCCAGAAAATGCGGCTCAAACTTGTGGATTTCATGAAAAACAGGATAGCTGAAGCGAAATTTTTTATAGTGAAGCACTCTTCTGAGTTCGGTTCCTTCCCTTGTATAGAGTATCTTGTTGGGAACCTGCATTATTTGTCGGAGAAGCCACAGCGAATATTTCAGTCCTCGGAGACGTTGCGAAGTAATGAATGGGGAGTCAATATTTTTTAGAGGGACAGCATAGGAATCAAGAAGATAGTGTTCCGGATCCCCGATTCCCCTTGCAAAGGCAAAAAAAGAATGAACAGTTATTCCACATGCTGAAAAAGCATTGATCATATTGATCCCCTGCGTCATATTGGCCGACGCATCGGGAAAGCGAAATTTTTTTGCATAAATAAGTTGCATAAATGCAGATTCCATAGGAAACTCAAAAATTATTTGAGCTGTTTCAGTCTGCGCTTAAAAGCAATCCACTGGCGGACGCCCCACGGCATATGACGTTGCAGACAGGTAAAACGGGTGTATTTTTGAAACGCTTTCGAGGTACGTCCGGCGTTCTTGAAATGGAGTATACGCCCTGTTGAACAGGATACATCATTGTATATTTGAGCATCAAGGAGTTTGATGCTAACAGTTTCCCAGTTTTGATATTCTGCTCCTCCAAGCAGATCCACATGCTCGGAAAGAAGTTCACTCAGGGCCTGCTGGTCGGTCTGGTCTTCAGTCTGACATCTGGTGGCCCATTGTCGCATGATTTCGGCAACGGCTCTGGTATTTCTGAAAAATATGACCCCCGTGTTGATAAGCCCATTTGTGTAGTATTCTGGTTTTCTTTCCTTGGGATGTCGAGGTGTTACACAAATGTCCGCGTGTTCAAAAGCTGTTTCTGGTACTTTTTCAATAAAGACGGTGTCAGCATCAATATACAGGCAATTCAGAGAAAATTGGGTAAGAAAGTCAAGAAGGCAAAATGGCTTATGAATGGCTTTGATATATTTTTTTGAATTATATCCACTGAATGTTTCTGGGAAAGCAATTTTTCGGATGGGACTTTTCAAATTCTTTTTCTGTTCAGGTTCAAGCCCCAAATCATAAATAACAGGATACGTTCCATAGATGGAAAATATATTGCTTTCAATTTGTTTCAGAAATGGAAAGTAATTTTTATCTCCACAGGTTACAATAGAGAATGTATCCATAAATTCCCTTTTGATCCAAAAGTTGTCTGAGTTGAATATTACAATATCTCATATAGAGGTTGTTTTATGAGAATAAGGAGAGAATATTTGATGCTGTTGTCAACGTATCTTGATAAAAAGAAAAATATATTGGCAATATCAGGATATATACTTTTTCTTGTATCTCTTGCTTTTGAAATGCATGTCAATGAAGCAAGAACCATATGTCTGCTGACTTCTCTCCCCCTGCTATATTTTGATAAGCGGATAGTCTGTGCCCTTGGGCATGACAGATTTTTTCAGGTTCTCTTTCTTTTCCCTGTTATAGCACTTATGACCACGCTCTGTATAGGAACATATGGAGAGCCATTAAAGACATTTGACTGGATCATATGTTTTCTTATTGGATTTGTTCAGGCCATGGCCTTTGAAAAAAAGAGCATACTCTTGCTTATAGTCCTTCCGGCAATTTGTTTGTTGGGTTCAATGGTAACTGTTTTTTGGAAATTTTCAATAGGAGAGAGCCTGTCTACCTTATTCACTACAGGCAAGCTTCATATGTATAATGCGAGTCCCAACAGATTTGGATTCTGTACGGCTCTGGCTTCGGTTGCCGTGATTGGACTGTTGCCTCTGGACAAGAAACATTCTGTTGTATTGGGGGGGATTGCTCTGGGGAACATGCTGCTTTGTTGGTACAGTCAATCCCGGTCGGCTGTATTTGCATTGCTTGGAACGCTTTGCCTTGCCATTTTGATTTTATTTTTACAGGACAGAAAAAAAGGGCTTTTTCTGCTTGGTGGAGGTGTCTTTGTTGCCTGTATCGGGATACTGCTGGTCGATAATGGACGTATCGTCCAGACAGTCGAAAATGCCTCATGGGATTTCCTTCTGAACGGGCGGGGCGATATCTGGCAGGCGGCGTGGGAAATTTTCCTGAAGTCTCCTCTTCTGGGATTCGGCATCGACAGCTTTCATGATACATTGAAAATTCATCTGGATTTGGCCGAGAACCTCGGACGGTTCCCGGATATTCGTTCACAGTATGTTTTCTGGAATGCTCACCAGATGATTTTGGGGATATTGTGTGAAATGGGAGTGCTGGGGCTGGCTGTCTTTATCGGGCTGATCGTCCGTACAGTTTATGGCGCCATCAGAACCTATCCAATAACATTTGCGCCATTCCTCATGTTCGTGGTGTATCTGATTGCCGGAATTGGTGGATACGGATTTCATAGAAGCTGGAATTCGGCCTTCTTTTTTCTGTGCATGGGGCTGATTGGCGGTATTGAAGCAAGATATGGCAGACTGTCGGCTTCAGAGAGCAATCTTCCAGCAGACAGCAATGGCAGCCAGTGACAGAATACCGCTTGTCCACTGAAAGGCGGATGAAGGCTCTCCATGACGGTGCATGAGCAGAGCCGTACATCCCCCGGTAAGGAAGCCGGCCAGAAGACCGAAAAGATGGGCTGCATAGTCAGTGCGCACGC
>CAMLXE010000176.1 GCA_946490455.1 uncultured Desulfovibrio sp.
TGACCTTCTTGGCCATGCGAGCCGCTTCTGGAGGAATATTGCAGATGTGATCCGCCCAGATTTCAACCTCTTCATCCAGCTTGTCATCGGGAAGTACCCGGTTGACCATGCCCATCTGAAGAGCTTCCTGAGCGCTCATTTCCACACCAAGCGCGAGGATTTCCCGTGCTTTCTTCATTCCGACGACCCAAGGGCAGATAAGCGTGGGAGCAAAGGCGCCCATCATGATTTCAGGAGCACCAAAACGGGCGGATTCTGTGCACAGCACATAGTCGCACATCAGGCAAAGGTCGAGGCCGCCACCCAGAGCATAGCCACGTACGGAAGCGATGACAGGAACGGGGAGGTCCCAGATGGCACGGTTTCCGGCAATCAGTTCGTCGAAATGCCCGGCCCAACCCTTGGGTGTGTGTTCCCAGCCCTTTTCGGCCATATCTTTCAGATCCACGCCGGAAGTAAAGTTCTTGCCGTGAGCAAACAGAATGACAACCCGGCAGTCCTTTTCCTTGACGTCTTCGGCAGCCTGCTTGAATGCCGCCACCAGATCCGACTTCATTTGCCCGTTGACGGCATTGACGGCTTTGGGGCGATTGATACCAATACGGATTTTTTTGCCATCAGTTTCGTAACTCAGCGTTTCAAAAGACATGAGCAGGACCTCCCCATTAGAAGTTGATTGTTCCGGGAAAAGCTGGATCAGAATCGGAGCAGCATCAGATCATGTGTTCCTGGGTCATCTGTTCCAGTTTTGCCTTGTCATATCCAAGAAAATCTCCAAAAATTTCAGCATTATCTCTACCAAGCGTGGGGGCTGGTGTCCTGACGGAAGGAGGTGTGGCCGAGAGTTTGATATGACAGCCTGTCATTTTTGTTGGCCCTGCAACAGGGTCATCGACTTCGACAACCATCTGGCGCGCACCTGCGATATGTGGATCCGCAACAACCTGAGCTATGTTTTGGATTGGTGCACAGGGCACACCGACCGCCACAAACTGCTCAACCACTTCGGAAGTCGGGTGCTTGGTACTCCATTCTTCAATGAGCTTGCGGACTTCGTCATGGGCCTTGGCGCGTTTGCCGATAGAGTTGTATCGCTCATCATCCCCACATTCGGGGTGTCCGATCACATCACAGCACAGTTTCCAGAGCTTGTTGTTCCCTGCCGCCAGAGCCACGGTGCCATCGGCTGTCGTGAAGGTGTCGTATGGGTAATTGTTTTCGTAGCGGTTACCGATCCGGGTAGGAATCCGGCCCTCAGTCAGATAAATTTGCGAAGTAATGACTGTACTTGCAAAAACGGAATCGGTGAGTGCCACATCAACCTTCTGGCCCTTGCCCGTGCGGTGAACATTCTGCAGCGCGGCAAGAATGCCGATGCAGACGGACAGACCACCGAGAATGTCTCCGATGGAACCGCAGCAGGCGGTCGGGGGCCGATCCGGCCATCCGGTAAGGCTCATCATGCCACCCATGGCCTGGGCAAGAATGTCGTATCCAGGCCTCAGGGCATAAGGACCTGTGGCCCCGTAGCCTGAGACTTCGCCATACACCAGACGGGGATTGATCTTCGCCAGCTCTTCATAGCCAAGTCCCAGTTTTTCCATGGTCCCGGGGCGATAGTTTTCAATGACCACATCTGCCTTGCGTACGAGATCAAGGAAAACCTGTTTCCCCTTTTTCAGGTCAAGCGTGATACCTTTCTTGTTTCTGTTCAGGTTCAGATAATATGTGCTGATCCCCTTTTCATTGAAGGGATAAAAGCCACGCGTATCGTCCCCGATGCCGGGCTGTTCGATCTTGATGACGGTTGCCCCCATATCTGCCAGCATCATGGTGCAGAAAGGTCCGGCCAGAACCCGGGTCAGATCCAGGACAACCAGTCCGCTCAGTGCGCCTTCCTCAGTCATCATGACCTCCAACTTTTGGAATGTTTTTTAGATTCCCATATAGGCCTTGACGAGATGTTCCGTCTGGAGAAGCTCTTGTCCTGTCCCCTGAAATGCGATTTTCCCCTCGCCGATGGCATAGGCATAGTCAGCAATTTCAAGCGCATTTTGGACGTTCTGTTCAACGAGCAGAACCGTTTTGCCAAGCTTCCGTATGCTCTCAATGAGTTCGAACACGGTGTCCACAATGATGGGCGCCAGGCCGAGTGTTGGCTCATCAAGCATAAGAATCTTGGGATTGCTCATCAGTCCCCGGCCAATGGCGAGCATTTGCTGCTCACCTCCGGAAAGACTTCCAGCCAGCTGTTTGGCCCGATCTTTCATCTTGGGAAGCAGCTCAAAGACCATTTCCAGGTTTGTCTGCATGTCGGCACGCGGTCCCGGCAGATGGGCGCCGAGTTCAATGTTTTCCAATACGGTCATGAAGGGAAAAACATGTCTTCCTTCGGGGACCTGAACGAGACCTTCAGCCACAATTTCATGAGGCTTCATTGTTTCGAGATGTTTGCCGTCAAAGACGATTTCGCCCGTAATACGCTGTGGCCCCGTACGGGACAGACAGTTGATCAGCGTACTTTTTCCGGCCGAGTTGGCTCCAACCAGTGCAACGACCTGATTGTCCCGAACTTCCAGATTGATATCGAACAGGGCATGGAGGTCGCCGTAATAGGCGTTGAGATTCTTTACCGTGAGGGTCATCCTGCCTCCTCCCTTATTGAGCTGCCATTTCTGCTTGTTTTGCCTTGGCCCGGGCGAAATGCTTGCCAAGATAGGCTTCCAGCACCACGTCGTTGTTCCGAATTTCTTCAGGACTTCCGACTGCGATGAGCTTTCCCTGATTCAGAACAAAGATTCGATGGCTTAGGGCCATGACAGCGCTCATGATGTGCTCAATCATGACCACGCCGATTCCACCGTCAAAAATACCAGCCAGAACTTCGGACATTTCGCCGACTTCCTGAGGTGTCAGGCCGCCCATTACTTCATCAAGGAGAACCATCTTGGGCTGGGTGGCAAGCACTCTGGCCAGTTCAAGGCGTTTGCGATGCCCGATGGGCAGGCCCGATGCCGTTTGTTGGGCAATATCCAGCAGGCCAACCTTGGCCAGCGCTTCCCACGCTACTTCACGTGCTGCCGAAATACGTTTTTCGTACCACAGGCTCCCCACCAGCACGTTGTCCAGAACGGTAAGCTGTTCGAAAAGCTTGGTGATCTGAAAGGTTCGGCAGAGCCCGCTATTGGTAATCTGGTGTGGCTTCCAGCCAGTTATGTCCTTGTGGTTGAAGAAAACCCGTCCCTCGGTTGGAGGCAGAAAACCTGTAATGAGATTGAACAGCGTCGTCTTGCCTGCACCGTTGGGACCGATTATGGCGACGAGCTTGTCCGACGTGATTTCCATGCTCACATGATCAACAGCGGTGAGTCCGGAAAAGCGAACGGTAATGGAGTCAGTCTTGAGCATTATTGTTCTCCCGCAACGGCGTCAGCTGAGGCGGTTCGGCCATCCTGTTCCGTTCCACCCTGTCTTTGGTTCTGCCCCTTCCGAGGTCTTTTCCTGATTCGTCTGAACAGCTGCATGAAGCCCTGAGGGAAGAAGAGGGCAGCAATGATCAGAATGATGGCGTAGAGGAGCATGCTCGCGCCACTGGCAAGCTGAGGCAGACTTGAGCGCAAGATGATGGAAAGAGGTGTGATGACGGCTGCTCCCAGAATGGGACCCAGCGGTGTGCCCATACCACCGATAATGGCATACAGGGCAAACTGTGTGGAAAGTTCCATGCTGTAGACATACACGGGCTCAATGAAGAGTGCATATTGAGCATAGAGCGTACCACCAATGGAAGTAAGCACAGCGCTGACGACAAAGGCCGAAAGTTTGGCTGACAGCGTATTGATCCCAAGCGCTTCGGCAGCATCCTGATTTTCTCGAATGGCAAGCCAGCGGTAGCCCAGAGCATTGGAAGAAAGCCACCGGGTCAGGAAATAGACCACCAGCATGAAGAAGAGCATGACATAGGCCCAGGTCAGGTCGCTTTCAAAAACCATATTGCCGGGTGACGGCGTAAAGGGAAGGAGCATTCCTTCCGAACCGCCTGTCAGTGGACGGAAGTGGGTTGCCAGGATTTCGAACAGGGACAGTACGGCGATGGTACACAGGCAGAAGAAAATGCCGCGCAGGCGAAGGGTGATGAACCCCAGGAAAAGGGCCAGCACAACCGAAACACCAACACCGGCTACCATGCCTATCCAGGGAGAAATGCCAAACTTCGTGAACAGAATTGAAGAAGTGTAGGCTCCCGTACCGAAGAAGACGGCATTTCCCAGAGAGAATCGTCCTGCATACCCTCCAAGAATGTTCCAGGCTCCGGCCATGGCACCCCAGAGGAAGATCAGCGTCATGATATTGCGATAAAAGGGCTGGTCTACCAAAAGCGGAATGGCAGCAACAATGGCTATGACAATCACCGTAATGATGCGGCGGCGCTTTTGGGCTGCGTTGCACTCGTCGGTGTACTCCCGACGGAGGGAATCCAGCTTTTCACGGGTCTTATTGCTTAATTGC
>CAMLXE010000177.1 GCA_946490455.1 uncultured Desulfovibrio sp.
AATATTCTTGTGTGTTCTTCTGTCTTTCGTCCTTTCATTCTTATTGGCCCTTTTTTTGCTAATGAGGAAACAGCAGTGTCTGTTGTGCGGAAAAGAGCTAAGCGCTGTCTTCCGATTGTCGACATGAAGCCTGCCGGACATTCCAAATCTCAGGAGGCACCATGAAGGACTCCACATCATTCTGGCGCAAGCTGGATACCATCGACATTCTGATCAGCGTTACCGCACTGGCCATATTGGTTCTCGTCGTATCGATACAGGTCTTTTGCCGTTATGTTCTTCAGAACTCTCTGGACTGGACCGAAGAACTGGCCAGATATCTGCTCATCTGGTCTGTCCTTTTTGGATGCAGCTACGCCATGAAGGAAGACGCGCATCTTGAAATGTCCATACTGCGCAGTATGGCAGGGCCGCACATGAAAAAGGTCATCCACATCTTTTCCTGCCTCATGTGCCTCGTTTTCTGCATCATCATGCTCAATGCAGGGATCGAATCCATTGAAAATATCCGCTGGTCCGAGCAGACAACTCCAGCCATGCAGATTCCAGCATGGATCATCTGGCTGGCCATGCCGATCGGCTTTGCACTTATGGGACTCCATGCGGTTCTCCGGATAATAAGAATCATACACACGCCTGACGCGGGGATACCGCTTAGGGATGAGCAGGCAGAAGCTGCACACTAGTCTTTCCCCTTCATTCAGAGGTTATGTTTATGGATCCTGTTCTTCTCGCGACTTTTGGAACACTTATCCTGCTTCTGATTCTTACGGTTCCCATTGGTGTTGCCATTGGTCTCGGAGTCTTTGCAGGCATGATGGTCGGAGGACTTCCGCCGGTATTTCTCGCCCAGAAGGTCTTTGGTGCACTGGACTCCTTTCCGCTTATGGCCGTTCCCTTCTTCATTCTTGCGGGTGAAATCATGCAAAAGGGTACCATGGCCCATTCGTTGCTCGCGGTATCCCGATGTCTTGTAGGTCATATTCCGGGAGGGATGGCCCATATCTCTGTTGTGACCAGTCTGTTCTATGGTGCTCTCAGCGGTTCGGCGGCAGCCACTGTGGCCGCTGTAGGGGGAATCATGATTCCCGCCATGCAGGAAGAAGGCTATTCCAAGGACTTTGCAGCAGCCGTGAATTCCACAGCCGGCTGTTTGGGGATCATGATTCCGCCGAGTATTCCGCTGATCGTCTATGGTACGACAGCCGGCACATCGGTCAGTGATCTCTTTATCGCAGCGATTGTCCCCGGTATTCTGATCGCCATTGCTCTCATGGTTGTCAGTTATGCCATCTGCCGTCGCAAGGGATTTGGTAAGGCTGGGAAACGCGCTTCCGCACGCGAAATGCTCCATGCACTCAATGAAGCCAAATGGGCACTGCTCGTACCGGTTATTGTGCTTGGCGGTATCTACGGTGGTCTGACCACACCCACGGAAGCAGGTGCCATTGCCGTTGTCTATGCGCTGGTCGCCGAATGTCTGATCACACGCTCCATGACTGTCAAAAAGCTGATCGAAATTCTCAAAAGCACCGTCAAGGTCAACGCCGCCATCTTTCTGGTCATTGCCGCAGCAACAGCTCTCGGGCAGATCATGATGTACTACAATATGTCGAATGCGGTTCTTGCATTCCTCATGGGCATCACGACGAACAAGTACATCCTGCTTGCCCTTATTCTGATTGTCCTGCTCATTCTTGGTACCTTCCTTGTAGCCGTAGCCATTATTCTCATCGTCACCCCGCTGCTCATGCCTGTCATCGGAGCCATTGGTATCGATCCCGTACACTTCGGCGTCATCATGCTCGCAAGCTTCGCCGTGGCAGGTCAGACACCGCCAGTTGGCATGACGCTCTTTGTCGGTTCAAGTATTGCAAAAATCAGCATCGAACGACTCAGTGTGGCTGTTGTTCCCTTCATCATCACCCTGATAGTCATGCTGTTTATCGTGGCCTATGTACCGGAACTCTCCCTGTACATGACCTCAACCATGCACTGACCCGTTACTTAGGTCCCGAAAAAAAGGCCTGCCAATAAATAACCCACTCAGGAGGATTTTCATGAAACTGTTCCGGAATCTGCTTGGTGCGATTGCCCTGTCCGGTCTGATCTTCTCCGGTCCTGCCCTTGCAGCTGACCCCATTGTGGTGAAGATCGCTCTGACGCAGCCGGCTTCCCATCCTACAACCCAGCTCATCTCGGGTCTGTTCAAAGAAACCATTGAAAAGAAGACCAACGGCAAATATCGCATCGACGTCTTTGACAACTATTCCTTTGGCAACTTTGAAGCCGTCGTACAGGGACTCCAGTTCGGCATGCTCCAGTTTGCCCAGGAATCTCCTTCCAATCTGTCCATCTATAATCCCGAACTGATGGTATTCGATCTGCCCTACCTGATGCCCGATTACGATGCCGTCAACCTGGTTCTTGGCAGCCCCGTTGGTGATCGCCTTGCCAAGTCCCTTGAAAAAATTGGCATTCAGGGCATGGGCTGGATTGCTCTCGGAACCCGCTACTACTGGATGCGTAAGCCATTCACCACGCTTGAAGAAGCCAAAGGCATGAAGATTCGGGCTACAGCCTCCAAGGTCCACATTGCCATGACCAAGGCATTTGGCATGAACCCCACTCCCATGGCCTGGAGCGAAACCTTTACGGCCATTCAGCAGGGTACAGTGGACGGCGTGGACGTGGACATTCATTCCGCAGTAACGGCCAACCTGCAGGAAGTTGGCAAAAACCTCATCCTGACAGGCCATTTCTATACTCCCCATCTGTTCATGGCTTCCAAAAAGTTCATGGACTCTCTGCCCGCAGAGGACCGCAAGATCTTTGAAGAAACCTTTGCCGAAGTTC
This sequence comes from uncultured Desulfovibrio sp., assembly GCA_946490455.1. Classification (GTDB taxonomy): domain Bacteria; phylum Desulfobacterota; class Desulfovibrionia; order Desulfovibrionales; family Desulfovibrionaceae; genus Bilophila. Next base: position 2,857 of record CAMLXE010000177.1, read on the forward strand.
AGAAGCTTCAGCGTGTGGCCATTCACGAAGGCGAACAGAAGCTCATCGACAAGCTGCGGTCTGAAGGGACCAATGTTGTTGAACTTTCTCCTGCCGAATATGCCAAGTTCATGGAACGGGGCAAGAGTATCTGGAATGACTTTCCCAAGCAGATTCCGCCTGCTCTGATCCAGGAAATTGAAGATATCTACAAGGCAAACGGTAAGACCTACTAGTCCGTCACCGAAACGGAAGGACCAGACTCCTTCCGTTTCGGAAATCCGTAGAACCCGGTCTGGGCCACTTCAAGGAGTATTTACCATGAAAAAAGTATCCTTCAGCGTTAAAGGCTTTTTCAAACTGGCGGCGGCTGCTGCTCTTTCCTCCGGACTTCTGTTCAGTGGAAATGCCTTGGCAAAACCAATAACCCTCCGGGTAGCCTTTACGGCTCAACCAGACTGTGTCATTGCGCACAGCTACGAAGTCTTCAAGCAGGAACTCGAAAAAAGGACGAATGGTCAGGTAAAAGTTATCCTGTATCCCAATGCACAGCTTGGCAATGACGTGGCCACTGCCGAAGCTGTCGCCAAGGGAGCTCTGGATGTTGCTTCCTGTGGTGCCAACAATATCTCACCCTTTACCAATCTCTATTACTGGGCCGATCTTCCCTTCATGTTCAAGGATATTGATTCGGTCTACAAGGTCTATGGTGGTCCCATTGGCAAGGAACTGAAGGCCAAAATGGTAGAACAGACGCCCTTCAAAGTCCTGTTCTATGCAGATACGGGAAGCTTCCGCCATCTCATGAATACAAAGCGTCCTGTCCACACGCCTGACGACGTGCTTCACATGAAGTTCCGGACCACCCCCAGCCCTGTGGAAACAGCAGTAGTTGAATCCTTTGGCGGTGTTCCCACCCCCATTCAGCACAGCGAAATCTACATGGCTATGGAACAGGGCGTCGTTGAAGCTGAAATGCAGCAGTACATGTGGAGTGTCGGAACTCGCCGCTATCAGCTCACCAAATACATTACCGAATTGCCTGCCCAGCATGCCTTGCACCTTGCCGTCATGAACAAGGAAAAATTCGCATCCTATCCGCCAGAAATCCGTAAGGCCATTGATGAAGCCGCAGAAGCTGCCGAAGCCTACAACTTCTCCAATGCACCAAAGGCCAATGAAGAACTCCGGAAGTTCGTCGCGGAATCCGGGTGTGAAATCATCACACTGACTCCCGAACAGGTAGAGCCCTTCCGGCAGCGTGCCATGAAGGTCTGGGATACCTATAAAAACGAAGTAGATATGGAACTTGTCTCTCGAGTTCAGGCTGCTCAGCAGTAATTCCCATACAAACATCTTTCAGACCGCCCTTAACGGGCGATCTGAAAGATACCGAAAGATCTCAGGAATTTCTACGGTCGTTAAAAATATTGCAGGAGAGTCATCATGCATCGCCTTTACCAGTATCTGCGAACTGCCTGTGACAACCTGAGCCGTGGTCTTGGATATATTGTCGCGCTTGTCGTGATCATCATGTTCGGCTCTATTTTTTCCCAAGTTATCTGTCGGTATGTCTTCAATAATCCCATCAACTGGGCTGAGGAACTGACCCAGTTTCTTATGGCTTGGATGAGCTTCCTTGGAGCCGCCATAGCT
>CAMLXE010000178.1 GCA_946490455.1 uncultured Desulfovibrio sp.
CCGAGAGGAGCTGCCAGCGGGGACGGCTTCACGGAACCGCTCGGCGGGAGAGGCTGGCGGGATGAACGCCCTGCTTCTGGACGGGCCAGCCTTCGCCTCTTCCTGCATGAAGCGGGGAGAGACCTTTCGCTGCCCTGCGCGGCCTGATTCCGGTCCTGCACTGCGGGACGAACGGCCTTGCGGGATGCTCCGCCTCTGGGGAACGGGGACGGGCCGGTCATGCTTTCCGCTGTTCCCGACTCCGTTCTGACTTTCTCCATGCCGTTACCCTGCTCTCCGGCTGTCTCCCCAGCGGTTCCAGAGAAGGCATCCGCCCTTTCCCGGATTCAGCCTCCATTCAGCCCGGATTCAGCCTCCATTCAGTCCGGATTCAGGAGAAACGGCTCAGGCTACGGCCGTTTCCGTGCCATCGGGAAGGTTGTAGGAGCCGACGATACGGATGCCGTTGATGGCGCCGACGATGGTTTGCAGGTCTCTGTCCGCATTGACGTACATGATGTCGGCCTGCTTGATGGCGGAGAAGGTTTTCTGGACGATCTTGTGATGTCCGAAGATGTAGGTATTGGCCGCTGTGCCGCGGACGGCGGCGATGGCGTCCTCGATCTGGGCAAGGGTGGGCAGGTGTTCCGCATCCACGTTGACCAGTCCGAAGACGGCTCTGGCGGGATTCAGGAGCTGCCAGCCGAAGCGGCCGCGGTATTCCACGCCGTAGCCGAGGACATTGGGCTGGGAGCGCAGGTGGTAGAGCTGGCCGCCGTTGATGGGGGTCGGGTCCAGAAGGCGTCCCTGATTGAACTGGGCCGGATCGTAGATGCCGATATTGTTTTCTTCCTCAAAGCGCACCACCATGATGGTGTAGGCGTTTTCCGTTGCGCCGCAGCGGGTGATGAGCTTGTGTCTGACGGCCGCCTTGCGCCAGTAGTCGCGCCAGATGGCCAGTTCCGTATCCATGCCGGCCTGTCGGAACAGGGCGTTTTCCCGGCGGGCAAAGTATTTCTGGGCGCCGCCGAACTGGGCTGCCTTGTCCTTCGATACTTCCACCTCGCCGCCAAGCAGATTCACATAGGTCTGCCGGAGCTGGGTTTCCGCATTCATGGTGGGCAGAGGGGCGCCGAGGTCGGTGAAGCTCGCCCCCTTGATGCTGTCCAGCACCTCTTCCACGTTCCACAGGCCGTGGGTGGCCGGAATCCATTTGAGCATGGCCAAAATGGGCGCTTCCTCGGTGAGGAAGTCCACCAGTTCCGGACGCTTTTTGGCCTTTTCCAGTGCAATTTCATGAAGTGTCTGTGCCACTGCCATAATCATTCTCCTCTGAACATGCCTTTATAGGTGTCTTCCGCGCTCTCCCTGCCATCGGAAGGAGCCGCGCTGCTGCCGCCGGAAAGCGTATCTTCGGAAAGCAGCCTGCCAATTTCATGAAACGCCCGCACAAAGACGGGATCGTTGGCCATGTTCTTTCCGGTCATGGACTCGGAAAGTTCTCCGCCCATGCGCCGGTCCAGCGCCATGAACGTCCTGAGCGCAGAGGCCCGGTTTTCCTCAAAGCGGCTCCCCCAGCTCTCCCGAAGCGCCCGCGTTCCGTCCTCGACAAGTCTGTCGAGAAGTTCCCGGTTCGCCCCAAGCTGCCAGTCCAGCAACGCCTGCGCCTGCGTCGGCGTGATTCCTTCCCGCACGCACAGCTCGCAGAAATGCCGCCGGACCCCTTCATCCACCTGCCCCCGCAACTCTTCCGGAAACTCAAGACGAATATCTTCCGCCCGCTCCGCCGGTCTGTAGGCAAGACCGCGCTCCAGCGCCTGCATGGCGTCTTCCGCACTCGCCACATCCGCAAGCCGCTCCGCCCAGTCGGCAGGAAGGGTGTCCCGCCAGTCGGACTGCTGTCCGGTTGCGCCAATGCCTTGCGTTCCCGGCATTTTTCCGGCGTCTGCCGGACCGGAAAAGGTCGAGCCGGAAAGACTCGAACCGGAAAAGGTCGAGCCGGTATCTGCCGGACCGGAAAGGCGCGGTCCGTCGGAAAGGGAATTTCCGGCGGTCAGAGACGATTCCGAGCCGCCATGATTCAGTTCATCCATTGCGTTGCCTCCGCTTCATGCCCTTTCGGCATGTCTGATGTTCTTGTCATTGCGCCGTGCAGGCCTTCGCCTCTTCCGCAAGACGGCGGTCTTCTCCACTGTCGAAAGCACTCCGCGGGGAGGCTCTCCACCCTGCCTGAATCCCCGAAGAGCCTTTCCATTGACAGCCGGTTTCTGCGGAACGGACTGCCGGACTTTTTTCGGGAACCGCTCCCTGCCCGAAGTTCCTTCCTTTTCCCGAAGTCTCTCCGGTTCCGGGGCGGGCCTGTGCCGGAGGAGGGAGCTTTTCACTCGGAGGGGGATTTCTGGCCCCGAAGAGTTTTTCTGTCCGGAGGGGACTCTCCCCAGAGGGAGCCTTTCCTTTTCCCGAAGGCCTTTTCCCGAAGTTTTTTTCCCCCGGAGGGGGACTCCTGCCCGAAGGCGGACCTTCCTTTTCCCGGAAGGGTCTGCATCCGAAGGGAAGGCTGGCTGCCACATGAAAGTCTTGGGAAAGGAGGGGGTCCGGGGGAGGGAGAACCTTTCTTCAGAAAGGGTTCCCTCCCCCGCACTCTTCTTCCTCTTTCTCCACTTCCTGTCCTTGCTCAGATATTCTTGAGCGTGCGGAGGATGCGGATGTAGCTTTTGGGGTCGGCGTCGGCCATGCGGTCGAGGATCTGGTCGGCGATATTGCGCATCCGCATATCTTCTTCCGTTGTCATGAGCCTGCCCACGCCCATTTCCACGAGAATCCGCACCCACACGCGGAAGGCGGCCTCATTCTGGAGCATTTCGAACCAGTCGCGGCGTTCGCGTTCTTCCTGCCGGGCCTGCTCGGCGGCGGCTTCGCTGGCGGTAAGAGCTTGTTGCATCAGACGTTTCCTTTGCTGACGGTACGGACTTTCTGCATCAGGCGTTTCCTCTGCTGGCGGACTTTCTGCATCAGGCGTTTCCTCTGCTGCCGAGGACGGCTCCGGCCACGGTGCCTTCCGTTCTGACACTGCCGAGACGGGCGAGCTGTTCGGCTTCGGCCTGCTGTCTGGCGGCGGCCTGTTCGCTGGCCTGCTGTTCGGCGCGGCTTTGGCGGATGGCCTTCACTTCCTCATCCGAGCGGATGATGGACGCGGGGACGCCCATGCGCTGGGCCAGTTCATCAATGATCTGGTCGGCATCGAGCTTGTCCAGTATTTCGGGGGAGACCTGCACGAGGGGCGCGATCTGCTCCATGAACTGGCTGGTTGCCACGGCTCCGGACTGTTCGAGCATCTGGGCCATGGGCGACTGGTAGGAGACTTCGAGGGTGGCCCATTGGGAGAGACCTTCGGGCGGCGGCGGGAGCATTCCGGCCTCGTCCAGAAGCAGGTACACGCGCTCGATGAGGGGGCTCAGGACTCGCGGCTCGTAGGCGGAGACGGTGGGGCCCATGAGTTCGGCCGAGCGTCTTCTGCGATCCATGTATTCAGTCATGGTCATGCCTGCGGGCCGGGTTTCAAGGCTCATGTTGGCGAAGATATTGGCCATCATCACGTCTTCAAGGCGCATGGCAATCTGGTTCACCTCTTCCCGGACGTGCTGGACGGCTCCGCCGAAATTGACTTCGTAGAGCGGTCTCAGGGCGTTGTTCTGGCCGAAGGCGGTATCGGAAATCACCTCGCCGGGTGCGGCCCGGACGTGGCGTTTCAGGGTTCCGGGAGCCAGAAGCGGGGGGTCGATGAGCTTTTCGATACCCACGGCCTTGCGTCGTTCCCAGGCCTCGATGCCCTTCTGATCGGCGAGGGCCTCGTCGCCGGGACCGGTACCGTAGATGCCGCGCGCCTCTTCCCACACCGTGAAGAAGAACGGCATGGAGCGGAATCCGGATTCATGGAGGAGGCTTTCTCCGCCCTCCTCGTACCAGAAGGAGGCGAAGGGCATGTTGGCGGCATCCTGCCGGGTGGGGTCCGGAGCGTGACGCTTCCGCACCACATGGACCACTTCCACGGGAGCGTGCGGTCTGTCCTTCAGCATGGAACGGGTCACGGCGGAAAGATTCTGCCGACCGAAGCGTTCGGCAAGTTCCCACGGGGTCATTTTCAGCCGCCGGACCACGGTGGTGAGCTGTCTGTCGGCGTCCAGAGCCACGGCATAGGTACCGCAGGTCTGGCAGGCAAAGCGGGCCACTGTCTGCGGCGATGCCTCACAGGAAATGAGTGCGCAGCCGAATCCCAGCAGTTCCTTGTTGAAGGCATGGATGGCCTGATAGAAGGCCCCGGCGGAAAGGACGGTCCGGATACAGGCATCCACGGTATCCGCATAGGCGTTGCCGCCGGTGAGTTCCCGGTCCTGCCGATGCAGAAAGGCATGGCGAAACCAGGGACTGGAGGACGGCGTAATGGCCTGCGTCATTCCGGCAGCGGCCTTTCTGAGCGCACGCTGTGCGGCCGGATTGAAAAG
>CAMLXE010000179.1 GCA_946490455.1 uncultured Desulfovibrio sp.
GGTATCTTCAGGCATGATGTGGATTCTGCCCGCGACATGTTTGAAACAGCAGCAGACCTCTGGCCAGCATGCGATACAGGAATCTTCACGGCTGCCGTTGCCGACTTTGCTCCTGATCCGGCCCAGAACGCTGCGCAAAAATTCAAGAAAAGCAATGCCCCTGATGGATTCTCCATCCATTTCACCCCCAATCCGGATATTCTGAAAACCCTCTCCCTCAATCGAAAATCCGGTCAAAAGGTTGTTGGATTTGCTGCGGAATCTGTTGATCTTGAAACCTCGGTACGCGGCAAGCTCACTTCCAAGAAGGCCGATATCGTTGTGGGGAATCTTATTCGAGACGGCTTTGGCACAGCAGACAATACCGTATTTGTGGCCGATGCTTCCGGTCGCGAAGAACACTGGACCCACCTGTCCAAGCCGGATGTGGCCTGGAGACTGCTCTCGTGGCTCCTGTCCCGCTGAACATAGCCCCCGTATTCCGTCCATGGAGGCAGGCAGGAATAACCTGCCTCCTGTTCGACGAAGCAACGGCCGTTCAACTGAAGCAGGCCGCAGTGCTGGCACACGGCCAGCCCTCTGTAAGAAAGCCCCAGCCTCAACAGGATCCCCCACGGAAATGGCAGGAATCTGCATGCCGTCATCCTGTCGGCAAACCAGCCCTGCAGAAAGAACTGGACCGTTCAGAATATCCTGTTTCTCAGACTATTCAGAAAGCCTCTTCTCCCAGACAGTCATGGCAGGTGCCGGAAAAGCGAAATGAAGAGTCAGGAGCCCTCGCAAAAGAATCAGCTGGAAATCTTTCTGCGCAACGAAATGAACAGCCCCATGTATCCACTTCACCAGAAAACAGCGGGACAGGATCCTCGCATCCTGTGGTTCCACGCCGGCTCCCTCCAGAACAGTGGACGGCCTACTGGCGCTCTCTGCTGGAACGGACGCCTCGTTCACCAGAAGTTGTCTGGACCTATCCGTCATTGAGCCGGGATCTTGGGGGAGCGGCTGACGCAGCGCATCGGGACTTTCTGCGGCGTCTGCTGGGCGATATGGGCATGCCACGTGGTAGCAATGCCTTCTGGCCTCTCAATGTCTATCCCTACCCTCCGGACGGAGGAGAAAACACTGTCGAGGCGTCCATGTTCATGAGCGGTATTGATGTCCTCAATCCGGACATGATCATACTCATGTGCGGCAGGGCTCCGGTCGAACTGGGGCTGAAAGGACTGGGACTCCTCATACCGACCATCATTCGCGGCAGACGCTTTGTGATTACCCCGCATGTTGACGAACTGATCCTCCAGCCCAGTCGCTACAGGCAGCTTGTCACTTTTCTCAAAAGCCAGCTTGGAGGGCGCTGATCCTTCCAGCAGTCAACAGAGGCTGTCTGCCCTGCAAGCGACAGTCCATGGAGTATGTTATGCATGTTCTCATTACCGGCGCAGCCGGATTCATTGGGTTTCATCTTGCACGTCGCCTGCTCGCAGACGGCCATACGGTCATTGGCATTGACAACCTGAACGACTACTATTCCGTACAGCTTAAAATCGACCGTCTGAAACAACTTGAAGGAAATACCGGATTCCGGTTTATCCGCATGGATCTTGCGGATGCCGAAGCTCTGGAATCTCTGTTTGCACAGGAAGCCTTTACGCATGTAGTCAATCTTGCAGCACAGGCCGGCGTACGCTACAGCCTCGAAAATCCCCAAAGCTATGTTCAGTCCAATCTGGTCGGCTTTGCCAATTTGCTTGAATGCTGCCGCCACGGCAATATTGAGCACCTCGTATTCGCCTCATCCAGCTCCGTTTACGGTCTGAATGCCACAATGCCCTTCTCGGTGAATGACAATGTGGATCATCCGGTCAGCCTGTATGCCGCTTCCAAAAAATCCAACGAACTTATGGCGCATGCCTACAGCCATCTGTTTCATATTCCCTGTACTGGACTGCGCTTTTTCACAGTCTATGGTCCCTGGGGACGACCAGACATGGCCCTTTTCCTCTTCACTCGGGCCATTCTTGCCGGAAAGCCCATCAACGTGTTCAATGAAGGGAAAATGCGCAGAGACTTCACCTACATTGATGACATCATCGAAGGTGTAGTCCGGGTCATGCACCGTCCTCCTGTTGCCAATCCCCAATGGGATGCCAGGACTCCCAATCCGGGAACAAGTTCAGCCCCCTGGCGTGTTTACAATATCGGCAACAACAATGCCGTAGAGCTGGAGCTTTTCATCGAGACGCTGGAAAGAGAACTGGGACGCAAGGCCATTCGAAACCTCATGCCCATGCAACCGGGAGATGTGGAAGCAACCTGGGCCGACGTCAACGATCTCATTGCGGATACAGGCTTTTCTCCGGCCACCTCGGTTGAAGACGGAATCAGGGCCTTTGTAAAATGGTACCGCGCCTACTACAATGAATAGACCAGCTCTCCTGCAAATCTCTTTGACAGACAGTCCATAAAAAGCCTCTATGACGCGTTCATAAAGAGAGCAGGCCGAGGAAACGTCATTCCTCGGCCTGCTCTCTTTCTACGGACAGTCTGCCCAGGGGCATCACTTGCCAAACATATTGGTCAGCCTGTTTGTAACGCCATCCAATCGCCCACCAACGGTATCCAGACCAGTTCCCACCTTTGTTTCCGCATCACGCAGCAAGGTTTCGGCTCCTTCGATCCCGGTTATGGATGACTTCAAAACGGCATCGGAAATGTTCTGCAGGACGAGAACGGCCACATCGGCAAAAGAAGAACGACCATCCTTGCCGATGTCATGCAGCCTGATTTCAGGCAGAGTAATACCAACCGTCTTATTGACTCCCGGAAGCAACATCGAAACTCGGGCATCACGTATGAGCAATTCATTGATCATGACTCGGGAAGACTTTTGCTTTTCATCAGCCTGACCGGCGGTATTCCTGTTTTCCAGGCCCGTTGTCTTTCTGACGTTCTGGATGAGTGTCTGCAGGTTGTCTGTCCCCTTGCTCCGTTCATAAAAAATTTCTGGAGCTACAACTTCAATCTTCTGAATGACCACGACATCATCAGAGAGTGTTCCCGTATCAAGAACAGCCTGAATGGTATCCAGCCTGACCGCGTATTCTCCACTGAACCCTTCAGGATTCCCTATACACAACCCTTCCAGAGTTCCCTTGCCATCCAGAATGGAAATGTCAGCCTTGTCAAGATGAACACTGGTCTGCATGACTTCAGGGCCATAGGTATTGACAGCCTTGACCAGAAGGGAATTGACGGACGAAAGCAACATGACAGCCCCGCCAACAGCCAGAACGACAATAAGGATGAGAACAATCAGAACCTTCTTCATGGCGTCCTCCTCCAAGAACGGTAAAAAACTGTTCAGGAATTTAGGGATAAAGGGGGACAGACAAATTGCCCCGTATGACGCACAAGGACGAAATTCAGACTATGCTGGAAGAGCATACCTGTACGGACAGATCCTGCTCTAGGAAACCAGATGAAGGCATTGGATATCGTGGGCTGAAACCTGGTATATGGGAATTGCCATGTTTCCAGGCAGCCATAAATCATTTGCAAAAGAGAAAAGGCCAATATGCCATCCAGTCTTCCCTATATGATTTCATGGCAGATAAAAATGATAATGACGCTGCTCCCGGAATTCACTCCGGAAGATTCTGCTTCGTTGCTTTCTCCCAGGCTTTCAAGGATTCCAGAAGACCCATTGCATTACGAAACAAGGCCCTGCCGATGTCACCGGCAGGGCCTCTCTTTTAGTTTCGGATACTGTCACAAACGTCGTCCAGCCGGTCCTTGGCAAACATAAGGTAGGAAATAATCAGTTCGCCAGAATTCATCTTGGACGTGATATAGAGCGGATCGTATGTGCAGATCCTGTTCATGTAGTCAATGGCAGACTTCATATCTTCAGCATTATTCTTCTCCCGAATTTCGGGATAAAGCTCATTGAGCGCATTCACGAAGTCACGCACGACGAGTACGATACCCTGGACCTCATAGATCCTGTTATCCAGTTCATAAAACGGCAATTCCTGAGAATTCTGAAGCAGGCCAAGGGCGTAGCCGAGGAGATTCTGTCCGGTCACCAGATCGAAGGCTACAAAGAGATCATCAGCCCGGCAGTTGTAGATTCCCTTCCCCGTATCCAGCGAATTCTTGTACTCTTCTATGAGACCAAGTCCCTTTTTATAGGAGGATTCTGCAGAGGGAAACATGAAGCTGCGCGGATCAATGGCGAAGCTGTTCAGTCTGGCACGATACAGGAAATCACTTTCCTTGTCGTTGGTTCCCAGTTTGGCAATGGTCATGGAATACAGATCCATAAGGACCTTGGTTGCGTGATAGACGCCATACTGACGAGCAGCTCTGTTGTCGAGGAAATACCTGTTGAACAGGATGTCGTTCAGACTCCATCCGAAGGTGGAATCCAGTTCATATCGCATCTGAT
>CAMLXE010000180.1 GCA_946490455.1 uncultured Desulfovibrio sp.
CATTTTCTGTTGCCCTGCGTGCCGACAGCACAGGAAAGAGTCCGTCATGCGGTACGACATGGTTTCAGCGTCGCCTACAAGTCAGCCAGACAAAAAAGGGCCGAGGCCGAGCTTGACGGACTGCTTGCCCGTCATTCTCCGAAAAGGCCTCTGGACGGCCCTCTGAGGCTCGAATTTGTCGCAGCTATGCCAATCCCCGCATCAACCCCAAAACACGAAAGAGAAGCCATCGTGCGCGGCAAAATCGCCCACATAAAAAAACCGGACCTGGACAATCTGGCCAAACAGCTCAAAGACGCCCTGTCTCGCACAGGATTCTGGCATGACGACAGACAGGTGGTTTCACTCCACTGCGCGAAGGTCTACGGGGACATGCCCCACTGGGACGTTACCGTCCAAACTCTTGGAGGTGAGGCATGATCATTGCCGTGAACGTTACGCCACAGGATACACTTAAAGCAACACTTGAAGAAATAGCTCAGCGCCTCGGACAGGCCAAAAAGTATGCCGCCATTGGAACTCCCTATGCTGTCCGGGTTTTCGGACCTCATTGGGCACGGGAAAAAGACCGCCCTGTTCTGCAGTACAGGCTCACAAATGGCCTGGAGAATCGGGAGACGGCCTGGAAGAAACTGCCGGTCAGGATTTTTCTGTCCGGTCAAAAAAGAGAAGTAAGGCAAAGGGGATGATACAATGTTTAAGACAGTACCTTTTGCGGCACACGGATTTGAGGTGAATGAGGAAACGCTTCCCGCTCGCGGCGCAATTCTTCGGGAAGCCGAAACAATCATCAACGGCGAGCGGCAGGGACAGTATGGAAATCCGGAGGACAGCTTCCGGCTCATTGCCGGGTTCTGGTCCGCATATCTTGGTTGTACCGTTTCGCCCCGTCAGGTGGCAGAAATGATGGTTCTGCTCAAAGTTGCACGGCAGCGTTCTGGTAAAAAAGGGAAGCGTGACAATCTTGTGGACATCTGCGGGTATGCCGCCCTTGCTGCCGATATGGAGGAGACGGGATGACCTATGTGAAACTCTGTCAGATCCTTGGCAAGGGCGATTTCCGCCGCGGCAGAAACCTCCTTGAGGCGCTTGCCGGGCGGATGCAGCACGCAAGAAAAAAACATCCCCGCTTTGCCGAAGGGAAATTTCAGGCCCTTGGCGTGATTCATGCCGAATATCTCGAGCTTGAGCAGGCGGTGGCAAAAAATGAGGGACGGGAAAGGGAACAGGACGAGGCACTTGATACGGCAACGACGGCTCTGCGCTTTTTCCTCTTGGAGCATGAAGCATGACAGAAACAGAGCGCGGCGTTGTCTATGAGCCAAAGATTCTCAGGAGTCTCGCGGAAATCTGCGAGGCTTTCGGGGTCGGGCAGGAACGGGTCAGGAGTTGGGTACAGCAAGGAGCGCCCATCGCCGTGGAAATAGACGAAAAGGGAACAAAAAGCCGATACAGGGCAGAAAAGATGCGCCTCTATATGTGGCTTGAGGCGAGTGGAAACTCTTTTGCTGAAACGATCGACTGACCCATTATGCCTGCATACGGTTGCAGTATTCGCGTGTCGCCACGGCAATCAGTCCTGAACGGGTAAGACCCAGCTCCGACGCCACACTGTCAATGCGTTCGACAATGACTGGCTTGAGCGAGATTGAAAGGCGAATCGGCGCAGCTTCCTTCTTTTTTACGTCCGCCACGACGAACTGATAGAGCGTCCCTTCGGGGAGTATATAGCCGTCTTCGCCGGCCTCCTGTTCGGCAAGGTGTCGTGCCTCGTCAAGCGTGGAAGGCTCCGGAAGAGGATCACCATCCTCAATCATACTTCCAACATGGAGACTCAGCGCTTCCTGCGCCATGCGCAGTGTATCTTCCAGAGAGTTGCCCTGGGATACGCAGCCGGGGAGGTCGACAAACGTCACGTCGTAGCGCCCTGTTCCATCATTGAGCGGTACAAGTGTGGCTGGATAATACATGATTTCTCCTGTGCGGGACTGTGGGAAGAGAGAGGGCTTTTCCCTCTTTTTTTTCACCGCAGCTTCAGCCCGCTTTGCTTTTCTATGCTTCTCAGTGTTCCGATGCTGAAATCTTTTGCCGGGTGGACAACCGTAACTTTTCCCGGCTTGGAAGGATGTTTGAACTGCCAGTGGTCTCCCACGGTTTTGACGTGGTACCACCCGTCTTCTTCAAGGCGTCTGATGATTTCTCTGCTTGTCATTCCAACATCCTCCAACAAAAAATATATTATGTAATTTTTATATAATTGTCAATAAAAAATACATAAAATAAAATTTTGTAACAAGCATCAAAAAACCTGTCAACCCCTACTTGTGCCTGTCTATGCCTATCTGTGCCCGGCTGTGACGATTTGTATTCAGGAACCATGTGTTACGCTTCCCGCAAAACGGGGAGCGTTTTTTCATGGGTACATTTCATTTCTCCACACGGTCGCTGAAGAATCTTTCCGGCGTGCATCCAAACCTCATCGCTGTGGTTGGTCTGGCTCTTGCGCAGAGCCATGTTGACTTCACCGTGGTGGAAGGACTGCGGGATATGGAGACACAGCGGAAGAACGTGGCCAGTGGCGTTTCTCAAACCATGAACTCCAAGCACCTTAAGCAGTCCGATGGGTTCGGCCATGCCGTGGATCTCTATCCATACTTCGACGGCTCTGTGCAGGTGCACGCTCCGGAAGAAGATTTCAAGGCGATTGACTGTGCCATGCAGGCGGCTGCCGATACTCTCGGTGTTCACATTACATGGGGCGGGTCATGGAAATCTTTCGTCGATATGCCGCATTTTCAATATGAAGGAGTGAAGTGATGGAAGAAACTGTCATTGAATTCATCTTTTCTACACTGACTTCTCTGGCCGCGCAGTATCCGGAAGCTACATGGATTGGCGTTGTTCTTGCTGTTCTTCTGTCTATCTGCGGTGTTTCTGCCGTGGCCACCATCTGGATGCCTGCACCTACTGAGACCACTGGAGCCTATGCCGCTATCTATCGCTGGGTTCACGCTCTTGCCGCACATTTTGGCCAGAACAAGGGCGCGGTAGCCGACGGGAAATCCGAAACGGTGCAGGCTGAAGTCAAGGCCGTGACGGGGAAGTAATGTGCAGACTGTCCTTGCGTTCTTTCAAGACCTGTTCGCGCTTATCCGGATCTTGCTGCAACAGTGGCAGCAGAACCGCAAAGCTGCTGACCGTGATGCTGTGCGTGCTGATCCTGCTGCTGAGTGGGTGCGGCACATGGGCGGAACGGACGCAAGGGACGCTGACAGCCGCCCCGCTGACTCCGGGGGCCATCGTGACTGATGACTGGAGCTATGAGCGCGGAGGCAAGACGGTCGTTGCTTCCGGGACATGGGTACATCTGCCGGCGGATGAGGCGGGAAACCTGCTGCTCTGGATTCAGAACGTAGAAGGAGCCGGGCTGTGAATGATCTTGGGAAAGACAGCGCGGAACATGCAGCGGAATATATAGACGTTGTGAAAGGAACATGGCCGCTGGTCAGTCTTGCCGGAATTACGGCCATGGCTTCCGCCGTTCAGCAACTCAGGCGCGGGTACAAGCAGCGCACAACTGCCCAGAAGGCCGTTACAGTGCTTCTGAATGCCGTTCTGACAACGTCGCTTGCCGTGGGCTGCGTTCTTCTGCTTCCGCTGGTTGTGCAGGGAGTGACGCCAGAAATGCAGGCTGCCGGGGCCGTTGTTCTTGCCGGATTCGGCGGCGAGACGGTCAAGCAGTGGATTCTCCAGAAGCTCGGTCTTTCTGTCGTTGACCTGATGAATCCGGACGACATTAATGACATTCGCAAGAAAATGGATCCGGAGACACGCAGAAAACATGCAGAGCAGTGTCCTTTTCGTGAAGATGAATGCGCTGATGTTTCTTCAATAACGAGCAAACGTTGATATGAACAAAATTGCCATGGCGACATTTCACCCCGGTCGCCGATCGTCCCGGACCATTCGGGAGTAACGGATAAACAGCCGCCTTTTTGAAAAGGTCCAGCATCAGGCGGGAGTAGCTGGACGCCCTTCGCGAGGAAGACTCCCGGTGGAAGCATGGCAGGGCTGATATTTCATGGCAAGTAATGATGGATTTTTCGGGGTGCTTGTATTGGGTGTGTGTATGCCGAACGAAAGTACGAAGGAAAAGATTCGGAAAGTTCTGGCTCTCATGGCTGAGGGGCAGAGTCTTCGGAAATCGTGTGCCGATGCTGAGATCCCGAAGACTGTTTTTCTGGAAAACGTTGAATCCGACCAGTACGCGCGCGCGAGAGACGCGCAGGCAGATGCACAGTTTGATGAGATGGTTGAGCTTGAAGAGCAGTGCCGGGACGGACTCCTTGATCCTCAGGCCTTTCGCGCACTGCTCGACTCAAGAAAATGGAGACTGGCACGGATGCTTCCGAAACTCTACGGCGACAGAGCCACACAT
>CAMLXE010000181.1 GCA_946490455.1 uncultured Desulfovibrio sp.
TCAAGCCCTTCAAGAAGCGGCATGGTCAGAATGCACTGAGGTTCCATGCCATACTGGGACATGAGCGTACGCCCTACGAGGAGGTTGAAAATCTGATCTCGACCGCCCAGTTCCACGTCACACTTGAGATTGACCGAGTCAAATCCCTGCATGAGCGGGTAGAGCAGTTCATGCAGAGCGATGGGGGTATTTTCATGATACCGCTTGGCAAAGTCTTCCCGCTCCATGATTCGGGCCAGCGTATAGCGGGAAGCAAGACGGATGAAATCGGCTGAGGAGAGCTTGTTCAACCAGTGGGAGTTGAACTCAATGACGGTCTTTTCCGGATCAAGAATCTTGAAGACCTGTTTCTTGTAGGTTTCTGCATTGCTCAGAACCTGCTCCGGAGTCAGAGGAGGTCTTGTTGCAGAACGTCCGGAAGGGTCACCAATCAGACCGGTGAAGTCTCCGATAAGAAAGACGACCCTGTGGCCGAGTTCCTGAAAATGACGCATCTTATGGATAAGAACCGTATGTCCCAGATGCAGGTCAGGAGCTGTGGGGTCAAAACCCGCCTTGATTGTCAATGGAGTACCGCGGCTCAACTTCTTGCGCAGCTCGCCTTCATCGATAAGATCAGCGCAGCCACGCTTGATCACCTGCATCTGTTCATCAATCGAAATCATATTTTCTCACCTCAAGAATTGTTCGGTTTGGTGTTGCAGACAAAACGGGTCCTGTCAAGCACGCGTAATATCGGCATAGACGGCTTCAGTGGCACGGAGGAGATCATCCGGAGCCAGATGCAGCTGCACACCGCGATGCCCGGCACTGACAAAAATGCGATCATAGAGAATTGCGCTCTCATCCATATATACAGGATACGCCTTCTTGGCGCCCAGAGGAGAGCAGCCGCCTCGGATATATCCGGTCAGGGGAAACACTTCCTTGAGAGGAACCATGGCTACATTCTTGTTGCCCGATACTGCGGCCAGCTTTTTGAGATCAAGCTCGGCTTCAGCAGGGATACAGGCCATGAGGACGCCATTCCTGTCGCCGCGGGCGACAAGAGTCTTATACACTTCATCCGGTGATACCCCCAGCAGATGAGCCATGGTTGTTGCCGAGAGATCCGATTCATCCACCTGCACTTCGTGCAGCTCATATGGAATGCCCAGGTCATCAAGATGCCGGGCTGCATTGGTCTTTTTGGGAGGCATACCTTTCTCGCAATCAGAAAACAGGTTTGGCTGAAGTCAATGAAAAAATGCTCAGGAGTCCACGCGTCATCCCTTCAGATAACGCATGACATATCCTGCAACTGTCGTACAGTAAAAGTCATTTCCTGCCCGGCTGAGATGGACGCCATCCGAAAGAACAAGCCGTTCCGGAGAGGGGCAGTCAGTCAGGACATGCCGTTCAATATCCACCCCCACAACGCCCCGCATGCCCCAGAACTGTTCACGCAGTGCAGCATTGTAGGCAATGACCGTCTTCTGATAGGCATCCGAACCAAAAGGAAAGGCATCTTCAACGGGATGATTGGTGGCAAGGAAAACGACATGGGCGCCACAGCGGAAACTGCGTTCGAGCATTTCCCGAATATTGGCTATATAGCGCTGCCGGCTGATCTGCGATGACGCCCCCCAGCTGCTGCAGTCATTCAGACCGAACTGGATATAGACTCCCTGGGGATGATGGCGCTCAACGTCCCGGCGCATTCTGGCAAGTCCGTCATCGGTTGTATCACCGTTGATCCCCGCATTGATAACCGAGATGGGAGGCGAGAGTGCTGCAAGCTTCCAGGCGAGCTTGCTCACCCATCCCTCTCCGGGTCGGGCTCCATAACCGTAACAGATTGAATCTCCAAAACAGACGAGACGCATGGTGTTTTCCATCAGGAAAAGAATTTATCAAGATAGCCGCGGACAAAAAGGAAAAAGACGGCCAGAGGCAGAATATAGCATACATAGACGCGGGTCCAGCGCGGAAATTTCAATCCTTGCCCCTGATCCGTTTCATGAAGAAACTTTTCCCAGCCCCAGCCCCAGTTCTGTCCGCAGAACAGAATAAAGACCAGAGCGCCTATGGGAAGCAGGTTATTGCTGACAATGAAATCTTCGAGATCAAGGATGGTACTGTTTTCTCCCAGAGGCTGGAAGCCGGAAAGGAGGTTGAATCCCAAAACGCAGGGCAGCGAAAGAAGAAACATGGTCACGCAGTTGATCACCGAAGCCTTGCGCCGCGACCAGCCCCAGACATCCATGCAGTAGGAAACAATGTTCTCGAATACGGCAATAACCGTGGAAATGGCCGCACAGGCCATGAAGATGAAGAACAGGGTTCCCCAGAAGCGGCCAAAGGGCATGCTGTTGAAGATATTCGGGAGCGTCACAAAAATGAGACCAGGTCCCGAACCGGGATTGACGCCGAAGGCAAAGCAGGCCGGGAAAATGATGAGTCCGGCCATGAGCGCAACAAACGTATCAAGAACAATAATATTGAGAGCTTCCCCCGTGAGGGAACGCGACCTGTCAATATAGCTTCCAAAGATGGCCATGGACCCGACGCCAAGCCCCAGCGTGAAAAAGGCCTGTCCCATGGCGGCGTTGATGGCTGTCCAGATGCTGTCACCAGCCAGCTTTTCCACACTGGGCATCAGATAGAAGGAAATGCCGGCTTCTCCTCCAGGAAGCGTTATTGAACGGATGACAAGCATGATCATGATAATGAAGAGCCCGCCCATGATAACCTTGACCACCCGTTCCACACCGTTCCGCAACCCCATTCCGCAGGTCACAAAACCAAGAACAACGGTCAGAGCCAGCCAGCCGATCATTTCTCCCGGGCTGGCAAGCAGCTGTCCAAAAAACGCCCCGACTTCTTCCGGACTTTTCCCGGACAGCGTTCCATCCGCGGTAGCAAGGAAATAGGCGAACATCCAGCCTGCCACCACCGTGTAGAACATCATGAGCAGATAGCTTCCGATAAGGCTCAGACAGCCAAAATGATGCCAGTGCGTGCCTTCCGGCTCCAGCTCATGAAAGGCCGCTCCCATGTTCTTGCGCGAGGCTCGCCCGACAGCAAATTCCATGATCAGCAGGGGCAGACCAAAAATGACAAGAAAAAGGATATAGATGGCAACAAAGAGCGCTCCACCATATTCACCGGTAATATAGGGAAATCTCCAGACATTGCCCAGTCCGATGGCACATCCCGCAGCCAGAAGCAGGAAACCGATTCTGCTTCCCAGTTGTTCTCTGGAGGCATTTTGCCGACTCATTGCCCATCCTTTATTGTGTAAACCAGAAGTGATGAAAAAAAACGGCTGGAAACGGAACCCATGGAAAGGTTCCATTTCCGGCCTCAACAGACTTCCGGGGAATCAGTCCACCCGATAATGACAACCAAGGCTGCGCGGATTGCGCAGCGCACTCTGCGTAATGCTGTATGCCGCCTGACATCCATGGAAAAGATCAATAATGGGTTTGGAAATTGGCGTAGTCCGATAGAAGTCATGCAGATGGCGCGAAAGATCCCGAAGTTCATCAAACGCCCTGTGCAGACGACTCGACGTACGGCTGATCCCCACATAGTTCCACATGGTATGCCGGATGGTTGCCCAGTCCTGAGCGATGAGCGCCGGGTCGTCGTTCCGTTCGTCGCCGGTGCATTCCCAGTCTGGAATCGCGCCGGTAAGCTTCTTGCTGAGGAAGCTGCGCCGGGTAATGCGCGAGGCAATGCTCTGTCCGGCCCTGTATCCCCAGAGCAGCGCTTCAAGAAGAGAGGTACTGGCCAGTCTGTTGGCACCATGCAGCCCGGTACAGCTGCATTCTCCAACACTGTACAGACGGGACAGCGAAGTCCTTCCCTGGGCGTCAATAAGAATTCCCCCACAGAAGAAATGGGCAACCGGAACCACCGGAATGGGTTCACGGGTAATGTCCATGCCCAGTTCGAGACAATGGTTGTAGATGGTGGGGAAACGTGTGGGAATATCATGTTTCACATTGGAGAGATCAAGGAACATGCAGGGTTCGCCGCGATGCAGCATTTCTTCCATGATGGAACGGGCCACAATGTCACGCGGTGCAAGATCACCACGTTCATCATGGCGGAGCATAAAGGGTTCTCCTGCGGCATCGACAAGACGCGCTCCCTCGCCACGCATGGCCTCGGTGATCAGAAAACTGCGTGACTGCCGGGTGTAGAGCGCCGTGGGATGGAACTGAACATATTCCAGGTTGTCCAGTCTGACCCCTGCACGCTGCGCCATGGCAATGCCTGACCCTGTGCAGGCCGAGGTATTGGTCGTATGCAGATAGACCTGCCCGACGCCGCCAGTAGCCAGAATAGTCCAGTCGGCAAGGATTGTTTCAACGCATCGCGTTGCCTCATTATACACATAGGCACCCATGCACTGATTTTCCAGCTGATAATGGTATTCTCTGGATTTGG
>CAMLXE010000182.1 GCA_946490455.1 uncultured Desulfovibrio sp.
CATCCTGTTGGAATTGATGGGATTGTTCGTTCCATTTGGATAATATATTGAAATGTGTAAATTCAGTATTCCAGACTAATGTTTTTGTGTCAAACAGGTAGTATGTTTTTACACATTTACGCAAAAATGGTTGTGTGGCATATTAGCAATATGATTATTGCATAACATAGTGAAAATAAAATGAACCATACGTTTGTACTGGTCAGGGAGGAAATGGCCGAGAGAATCGGATCATGATCCTGAAGAAAACAGGAAGCCATAGGTACCAGCAAAAAATACATGGCAGAAGTATGAAGAGAAGAAACAGAATCATGTCTCGGTCATAGCCGTGGCCTTTATTCCAAGCGGAGACGGGGTATCTGAGGCTGGAAGAGCTGAAAACAGGTGATTGTGATAATCGTTATGGATTGTGTTTCTTGTCATGCAAGAAAAAGGTGACTATCAGAGAAGGCTACTCAATATCTGTGGAAAGAGGGGGAAAGGATGAAAGCAGAAACCTTGGCCATCGTGCAGCAGATGCAGAATAACGAGGCCACAGATCACGCCATTTATACCGCACTGGCAAAGCAGACCAAATCGCCCGAGAATCGCAAGGTTCTGGAAAAAATAGCCAGTGATGAAGCGGTGCATGCTTCCATATGGGGGCGCTATACGGGGAGTGAGGCTCGAGTCAATCTGTTCAGAGTCAGGCTGTTTGTGCTGCTGGGAAAAATCTTTGGACTGGTATTTGTCATCAATCTGCTGGAATCAGGAGAAGGTGACGCATCCGCAGCCTATACCAGACTGTCTGGTGAGCTGCCGGAAGCCCGCAGCATTCTGGAGGATGAAAATCGGCATGAGGCACAGCTTGCAGCCATGATTCATGAAGAGAGCCTGAGCTACATCAGTTCCATGGTCCTCGGGCTGAACGATGCCCTTGTGGAACTGACGGGCGCACTGGCTGGTTTCACACTGGCCCTCAATGACAATCAGGTCGTGGGTATGGCCGGATTCATTACGGGCGTGGCGGCAACACTCTCAATGGCTGCTTCCGAATATCTGTCCAAAAAGGCGGACCCCAGCGAAGAGCATCCTCTCAAGGCAGCCGTGTACACGGGTATTGCCTACATGATTACGGTGGCGTTGCTTCTGCTGCCCTACATGCTCTTGAGCAGCCCTCTGGTGGCGTTGTTCTTCTGTCTGGTGATTGCCGGTCTGATTATTCTCGGATTTACCTATTTTGTGTCTGTCGTGCGCAAGACATCCTTCCTGCACGGCTTCCTTGAAATGATCGGCATCAGTTTCAGTGTTGCCGCCATTTCATTCCTGATTGGCTGGGCTGCCCGTGCCTGGTTCAATATAGAGATGTAGTGCGAGGCCCAAGTCGCTTCCTGTCCCCGCGTTGCCTTGTGCAGTGCGGGGATTCTTTTTTCCGTGGGACTTGAAGATATCTGGTCTGCCTTATAGTTGACGATATCAACTGCTCATTATACCGAAAAAACTATGAAGACACTTTTCTATATTCCCGAAGACGTTCTGGGATTCATGACAAGCACGGCCAACCGGCTCATGAGTGCACTTCTGCGCCGAAAGATGCGGGAAGCGGGCATTGAGCTGAGCGGGGATCAGTGGGGCGTTCTGGCTTTGCTCTGGGACAGGGGAGATCTGGAGCAGGAAGAACTTGTCAGACTTGCCTGTATGGACAAGTCCGCGATGAGCCGGCTGCTTTCCCAGATGGAGGTGCGGGGGCTGATCTGTTGACGTATCGACACAGCCAATGCCCGCTGTAAGATTGTCCATGCAACGGACAGGGCATGGAGTCTGCGGGAAAAAAGCGTGATCGCTGCGCGTGAGGCGCTTGAGCAGTCCCTCGCAACTGTGCGGGAAGAGGATCGTATCATATGCCTGAATGTTCTGGAAACGGTGAGGCGAAACCTGCAGCAGCCTGCCCGTCAGCCGTTTCCCGACCCGATGAGAACGGACGGACATGAAGATGGAGGATACGCGTATGGAAAGCATCATAAAGCAGACAGACAGGTTGCTGGATCTTCTGGGGCATGACGAGGCACCGTTTGGCGTGTGTTATAGTGATACGAAACCCGATGGATTCGGTCCTCGCCCCGGTGAAATCTTCACCCGTGAACGGGAAAAGGCTGGAGAGATCAACTGGGACAATGCCTTTGGCAACAATTTTTCGTGTCTGATGGGTAATGTCTGGCTGGCTCGGAAAAAAAGAAAGGCTGCCTGGATAAGCCACGAAGAGTGTGGCTGTATGGGCGGTGGCTTTTATTCTGGCATGTACGCACCCTACCTTGAAACCAATGTCCGCTATGTTTCTACGGGATTTCCGGGAACTCCGTTCGAGGGAGAACGCTATTTGCCCTCACTCGAATCCATGCGTGCTTTTATGGAAGACATTGCGCCACCGGCTGCACCCAAAAAATATTGTGTCATCAAACCGCTGGAACAGTTTGCAGAAACGGAGCAACCTCTGGTGATTGCCTTTTTTGCCCGACCAGAAGTCATCAATGGGCTGTGTTCTCTGACTTTTTATGCAACGGGCGATCATAATGCCGTAGCATCGCCGTTCAGCGCAGGATGTGGCAGCATCATTGCCTGGCCGTTAACGTACTGGCAGCGTGGGGAAAAACGTGCTGTTTTGGGGGGCTTTGATCTGTCAGCACGCAAGTTCATGAAGACAGATGAGCTTTCCTTCGCCATTCCCTTCCCCTTGTACAGGGAAATGCTTGACGTGATGGAGGCATCTGCCCTGTCTCGGAAGACATGGTCGGGTGTCCGGAAGAAGGTGTTCAGGAGCCGGCGCGCCTGGGGCGAAGAAGAGAAGAGAGTCTGAACTCGGCAAAAGAGACAGTCTGCCGGGGATGACCGAAAGACAGGTGCAGCATGTACGGAAGCTGGCACTGGCAGGCAACGCGACTCCCAAAGCTGGACATGGAATTTTTGCCCTGGGAATACAGGAATGGCAGCCGGTACAGTCTCCAGACTGTATGGGCTGCCATAAAATTGGGGTCCATATCTGAGGAGAAGAATAGTGTTATCAGATAATATCTAGCTGCTATTTAAGGTATAGTAATTTGAAGGTGCATGGTGAACGATGTGGAAGGAAGTACATCAGTAGTTTATTTTTGGATCCGTTATAAAGTATTCCGGTATGGTAAGACCATACCGGAATGAGGAGTGTAACTCAGTCAAGTTGCAGCAACGTACTGTATCTCGTAATGTCTATTGAATTTCAGGTGTTCTCAGGCTGTTCTGTCCTGCCGCATTAGGAAACAGGAAAAGGTCTCTGCAGACTCGATTCCAGAATCCCTTAGATATATTTTGATTTTTTCGCGAAATCCAGAAGTTCTTCACGGAAATCGGGATGGGCAATGGCAACAAGATTATGAACCCGTTCCCGAAGGCTTCTTCCTCGCAATTCCGCTACCCCGTATTCCGTAACAACCATATCGATATCGGTACGCGGCGTGCTCACAATGGCACCCTGCTTGAGCATGGGAACGATGCAGGATACCCGACCCTGTTTGGTTTCTGCCGTGGAACTTACAGCAAGAAATGATTTCCCGCCTCTGGAGTGGTAAGCTCCACGGACATAGTCCATCTGCCCGCCAATTCCACTGTATTGCCTTGCACCGATACTTTCGGAACAGGCCTGACCTGTAAGATCAACCTCGATAGTGGCATTGATGGAAATCAGATTGTCATTCTGGGCAATGACATAGGGATCATTGACATGACTGACCGGGTAGCATTCCACGAGAGGATTGTCATCCATCCACCTGTACAGATCGTCGTTTCCTCCGGCAAAGGTTCCGATCAGTTTGCCGCGATGGATCCTTTTCATTGAGTTGTCCACAGCGCCACATTCCACAAGTTCACGCATGCATTGAGTAATCATTTCCGTATGAACACCCAGATGACGCTTGTGTGCGAGCAGCGCTCCAACAGCATTGGGAATTCCGCCTATTCCCAGCTGGAGAGTTGAGCCGTCTTCAATGCGTTCTGCAATGTGTGCTGCAATGGCTTTCTGAATGTCATTTGGGGGAACGTCAGGGAACTGCCAGAGTTCACTTTCTGCTTCGACAATGCAGTCAGCTTCACTGACGTGCATGAAGTTGTCACCCAGTACCCGCGGCATTCTGGGATTGACCTGTACAAGAATCTTTTTGGCACGTTCCAGAATACCTCGACTGTATGCCGTGGTAATACCGAAGCTCATGAATCCATGATTGTCTGGAGGAGAAACCTGAAGGATGCCGATGTCAGCCTGTCCCCATTTGCTGCGGCTGATGTTCTCCTCGTACTGACTGAAGTGCGAAGGTGTGAAGGTGGCCTGTCCTGCGTGGAGGGCTGCTCTGCTTACTGGGCCAACAAACCAGTTGTCACAAAGAAAATGGCCAGCACATTCGGGATTGTTGACGTCAATGGGGTT
>CAMLXE010000183.1 GCA_946490455.1 uncultured Desulfovibrio sp.
CCGAACTAAGGACCTTGCCCCGACGGGAGGAAAGGTCACCAATGACGTCCCCCATGTACTCGTCGGGAATGGATACGGACAGAAGAACAATAGGTTCGAGCAAAATGGGCTTCAGGGATTCGATGGCTTTCTTGAAGGCCAGAGAACCGGCAATCTTGAAGGCCATTTCCGAGGAGTCCACAGTATGGTAGCTGCCATCATAGAGCCGGACCTTGAAGTCCACGACCGGGCAGCCGGCAAAGAAGCCGCGAGCTGCGGATTCCTGGATACCCTTGTCAATGGCAGGGATGTAGTTACGCGGAATCGCACCGCCCACGATGGCATCTTCAAAGACATACCCGGAGCCGCGTGGCAGACCTTCCATTTCGATCCAGCAGTCACCGAACTGACCGCGGCCGCCGCTCTGCTTCTTATGCCGGCCCTGGACCTGAACCTTGCCGCGTACCGTTTCACGGTAGGGTACTTTGGGCGTCTTGAGCAGAATATCGGCCTTGTAGCGACGTTTGGCTCTTTCTACAGAGGTTTCGATATGCATCTGCCCCATGCCGGAGAGCAGAATATCACCCGATTCTTCATCGCGTCCAAGCTTCAGGGTGATGTCTTCGTCCAGCAGGCGCTGCACGGCAGCATAGACCTTGTCTTCATCGCCCTTTTCCTTGGGCGCGAGTGCAAAGGTGATGAGCTGCGGAGGCAGCTTGGGCATGGCTACGACGAAGGGATTCTTTTCATCGCAGAGGGTATCGCCCGTGCGTGTATTTTTGAGCTTGCCCACAGCGATAATGGCGCCGGGACCAAGCGTGTCCTTGCAGGGGGTCTGATTCTTTCCGGTAAGATAAATGAGTGTGCCTGTACGTTCGATTTCTTCCGTACGCATGTTCTTAAGGGTCGAATCGGAGGCCAGGGAACCGGAAATCACACGAACCATGTTGAGCTGACCGGAGAAGGGGTCGGCAATGGTTTTGAAGACGAAGCAGCAGGCAGGCTCTTCATCGGAGGATGCTCTCTCGTTGCCGTCCGCATCGAGGAAGGCAGGACGCTCGAGCGGTGAGGGGAAGAGCGTTGCGATGGCATCAAGCAGTTGCGTGCCGCCCTTGTTTTCGAGAGAAGAACCGGCGACAACGGGGACAAGATCACCGGCAATAACGCCCTTGCGCAGACCGGAGGCGAGATCTTCAGGAGAGAGGGAGCCTTCTTCAAGGTACTTCTCCATAAGTTCTTCGTCGGACTCGGCGATGTTTTCAATGGTCGTATCCCGCAGGAGCGTGGCCTCATCAATAAAGGATTCAGGGATCAGAGCTTCGGAGACAGCACCATTTTCACCAAACATGAGAGCCTTGCCACCCAGAATATCGACAAGACCGGTGAAGACGCCATCGTCCACGATGGGCATGTACAGAGTAACCGGCTTCATGCCGAGGATGGAGGAAAGACCGTTGTAGGCCATATCGAAGTCGGCACGTTCACGGTCCATCTTATTGATGAAGACAATGGCCGGAAGTCCCGCTTCACGGGTACTCTTCCAGAGGCGGCGGGTCAGAGGACGGACACCGTCAACAGCGTCTATGACAAAAACGGCGGCATCAACGCCGAGAAGCAGGCAGGGCAGGTCGCCAGTGAAGTTGGAATCGCCGGGGACGTCCATGAGGAAATGCCGGTTCTTTTTCCAGAGGTAGGTGGCGAAGCCGGGCTGAATGGACCCGCGACGCTTGGTTTCCTCAGGTTCGTAGTCCAACGTCGTCGTACCATCTTCAATTGCTCCCAGACGATTGATGACGCCGCTTTGATACAGCAGCATCTCCGCCAGGGAGGTTTTCCCGCAGCCGCCCGTACCAATGAGAGCATAGGTTCGCTGGCTATCCAGGGTTTTGGACATATTCCTCTCCTGCTTCTTGGTGATTGCTTCCACATTTCCGGTCGGACCAAAAGCCGCAACCGGAATTTGCCGTTGAGGGGATCTGTGGTCTCACGCATGTTGCGAGGCAGATCCCTTCCAATCTTTTCTTACTGTTTGTCATAGATAGTACAAACCATATAGTCAAGTCCTCATGATTGCACTTGCTCGCGAAACAGTATCATTTTTGAATATGGTTCTGCTGAAATTGAAAAATCCAATGCTTCATTGCAGAGGCTCCATCTGGCAAGAACACAAGACCATGATTGTTCTTGTTAATCTTTCATGGATCCTGTTGATTTTCATTAGTAAACCGAAATCGGATATGGCTATCCGAAGGGGTCTGGCAGAGGTCGGAGAGTACACTTCAGAAAAAAGGATCTGGAGCCAGATCATATGTGTGGATCCAGGGCTGCCTTTCAGACCTGGAGAAGGAAACGTATTGTCTGCCATGCCTTTCGGATAACTGGGGCACGTTGGTTTGCCTTGGCGGAGGGTGAGATAGAGATTGATCTTTACTTTGTGCAGAAAAATCACAATAGATGTTCTGTCCTGTGAATGAAAAGAAAATGCAACTCTGTGATTACATTGACATCTTGGCCAAATTGGCTAGATTCGGTCGTGAAACACGCATGTGACACAGGAGTTGGTCTTGAGCGAAATACCTCGTGCCAAGAAAAGCCTTGGGCAGCATTTTTTAAAGGATACTCGGATTTCGACCCGAATTGTCGATTTGCTTCGGATTGGATCTGAAGACCGAGTACTTGAAATAGGTCCCGGCCCTGGAGCTCTTACTGAGATTATTCATGCCCGACAGCCTGCCGAGTTCCGTCTGATTGAAAAGGACAGTCATTGGGCTGAATACCATGCCATGCAGGAGCGTTCAGATCCTCGCGTAGCTGTCAGCAATGCCGATGCACTGGAATTTCCCTGGGAATCGCTGGACGGACCATGGAAAATAATCAGCAACCTTCCTTATAATGTAGGATCGCCGCTGATCTGGAATATCGTTTCCAGAACTCCACAGCTTGTACGTGCTGTTTTCATGGTTCAGAAGGAAGTTGCAGAACGGCTTTATGCGAAGCCGGGGACGCATGATTATGGCGCCCTGTCTGTGTGGGTTCAGAGCCATGTACGGGTTGAATGGGGATTCGTGGTCAGCCCCGGTTCTTTCAGTCCGCCTCCCAAGGTTGATTCTGCGGTAGTCACTTTCGTTCCCTTGCCTCGGGAAGAACGTCCGCATCATCCGGAAGCTCTGGCAAAGGTTCTGAAACTCTGTTTTCAGTTGCGACGCAAGCAGTTGCAATCAATTTTGAAACGTGCTGGCTACGGTGATGCCGCGGAGCGTCTGATCAGACTTGGTATCGCTCCGGAGGCTCGGCCAGAAACGCTTTCTCCCCGGACCTTTCAGCAGCTCGCAGCGGCTCTTGGGGCTTTATCTGGTTGACTTCCTCCGCAAAACATGGTTTCTCGTGGAGAGCGCGCGTGGCGAATTTTCTCATGGGCAAGGGAACTTGTATAATGTGTCCCTGCCGTATGAGACCAGGGAGAAGATAATGACCAAAGCAGATCTTATCGCCAGAATTTCGACCAGTACCGGCTTCAGCAAGGCGGAAGCCGAGCGTTCCCTGAATGCACTGCTTGATACCATGCAGGAAGGGCTGGCCTCAGACGGAAAAATTGCTTTGACCGGCTTTGGCAGCTTTACCGTGGAAACTCGCAAGGAGCGTGAAGGGCGGAATCCCCGTACTGGAGAGGCCATGACCATTGCCGCTTCCAGAGTCGTACGGTTCCGGCCTGGGAAAATGCTTAAGGATGCTGTGAAATAAGGAGATTGTGTCATGTTGCATGGTGAAACCGTCCATAGCCCCCTGCCGCAGGACATTCCGTGGTGGTCGCCCGATTTCGCGATTTTCTTCGGAGTGCTGTATCTGGTCCTTTTTGTAATCTGCTCCGGCGTTGGGTATGTGATCCTGCGTTCTATCTGGGAAAATTGCCACGGTGGCGGACATGGGCATGGGGATACTTCAGCCCAACATTAGCACTTGCTTTTTTTGAAGGGAGTATATATACTTCCCCTTCTGCTTTCAGGGTAAGGGTGTTCACCTGCTCTGGACAGGATCTTTTCCCGAGGGGGTGATGACCAATGCCCGGAGTCTTTCTGAACGAAGACGATTACAATTTTGATATCGCTCTGCGTCGCTTCAAGAAACAGGTTGAAAAGGCCGGCATTCTTTCCGAAATGAAGAAGCGCCAGCACTTTGAAAAGCCTAGTGTCATGCGCAAGAAGAAAAAGGCTGCTGCTCGTAAGCGCCTGCTGAAGAAAATGCGCAAGATGAACGCTTCCTGATTTGATGTATGCTGTGGAATGGCGTCTGCCAATGGATCGGAATAATCCTGGGGCGCCTTATTCCATGGCGTACAGATGATTTTCTCCCCTTTCTCTGGGAGGATAATTTGCGAAAACGCTCCATCGTTCTGGCGGGGTGGTCCCGTTACTTGTTCAGGCGGACTGCTTCTAAAAAAGACGAGAG
>CAMLXE010000184.1 GCA_946490455.1 uncultured Desulfovibrio sp.
AGCATCCAGCCCGAGACCGGCGAGATGGGCTCGGTGTTAAGTATAAATTATCTGGATGTTCTCACGCTTTCAATCTTGCGGGGGCCATCCTTCCTTTGTTATGAACGAGGAACTTGTCAGAAATATTTTTGCACGGCCTGAGGCCGGGAGCCTTCATGGATACATTTTTTCTTCGGGAACAGACCCTTGGCGATCTGCTGGACGATATTGTCGCCCGTTTTCCCGATAATGAAGCGGTTGTGCATGCAGATCATAATTTTTCTCGCAGCTGGGCCGGATTTTCAGCTGATGTGGATGCCGCCGCCAAAGGGCTTATGGCTCTTGGCGTCAGAAAGGGAGAGAAAGTTGCCATTTGGGCAACCAATGTTCCGCACTGGCTGACCATCATGTTTGCCGCTGCCCGTATTGGTGCCATCATGCTCACGGTGAACACCAATTACCGGGACAGTGAACTCCGCTATGTTCTGGAACAGTCCGAAAGCGAAAATCTGTTCATCATCGAGGGAAGCCGGGACCATGATTTCGTGGCCAGCGTGTATGAAGTGATTCCCGAATTGCGTCACCGCCATCGGGGGGCGCTGCACTGCGAATCCTTACCGCATTTGCGGCGTGTCTTTCTGCTTGGTGCCGAGCGGCACAGGGGCATTATGCCCATAACCGAACTGATGGCTCTGGGACAGAATGTCCCCGATGAGCTTTATGAGGCGCGAAAGGCAGAAGTTTCCCCATACGACGTTGTCAATATGCAGTACACTTCGGGAACAACAGGCTTTCCCAAGGGAGTCATGCTGACTCACGTCAATATCCTCAATAATGGATACTGGATCGGCCGGCATCAGCATTTTTCTTCCAGAGACAGAGTGTGTCTGCCGGTTCCCCTGTTTCATTGCTTTGGTTGCGTACTTGGCGTGATGGCCTGTGTTAATCATGCCGCAACCATGGTGCTGCTGGAGACCTTTTCGCCTGTTCAGGTCATGACAGCCGTGGAACAGGAAAAGTGTACTGCCCTGTATGGTGTCCCAACCATGTTTCAGGCAATTCTGGATCATCGAGTCTTTTCCCGTTTTGATTTTCGTTCGCTGCGGACAGGCATTATGGCAGGATCAGTTTGTCCTGAGCCGCTCATGCGCAGAGTGATGGACAGCCTGCATATGCAGGAGGTCACCATTTGCTATGGGCTGACCGAGGGTTCTCCAGTGATGACCCAGACCAGAATTGATGATCCACTGGATATCAGAGTCCGGACTGTGGGGCGCAGCATGCCCGGTATTGAGGTGGCTATTCTTGATCCGGAAACCGGACAGGAAGTCCCGCGCGGGCAGGTCGGAGAGATCTGCTGCCGAGGGTACAATGTCATGAAAGGCTATTACAAGATGCCCGAAGCCACTGCGCAGACTGTTGACGCTGATGGCTGGCTGCACTCCGGAGATCTGGGCTGCATGGATTCACAGGGATATGTAACAATCAGCGGCAGAATCAAGGATATGATTATTCGTGGTGGAGAAAATGTCTATCCACGCGAGGTTGAAGAGTTTCTTCTGGGAATGGATGGCGTGGTCGACGTTCAGGTGGTTGGCGTACCAAGCCGGCGTTATGGTGAGGAGGTCGGAGCCTTCATCCTGGTAAGGGAAGGGGCGGACATCGCACCTGAAGATGTCCGGGACTTTTGTCGAGGCCATATCGCCTGGTATAAGATACCACGGTATGTCGCTGTGCTGAAGGAATTCCCCCTTACGGCCAGCGGAAAGGTTCAGAAGTATAAGCTGCGTGAGATGGCAGCACAGTATTTCCCGGAAGCCATGCTGGAGCGGCATGAACGGGCAGGGCACGGAAGCTCGGAATCATCTCAAGGTTCAGGAGTGACCGCACAGTCAAGGGAGGCTCAATGAGTGGCGTGACAATTCCCGGTCTGAACGGGAACATGTGCATTTCTATAATCGGGATGGCAGGAGCCGGAAAAAGTACCATCGGACGTGCTTTGGCGGAGCGTTTGGAATGGGCGCATGTCGATACGGATTTCCTTATTGAGAGTGCATATGGCGCTCGCTTGCAGGCTATTTCCGACGCACTTGGCAAGGAAGCCTTTCTTGATGTTGAAGCTCAGGTTATTGGTTCGGTTCGGATTCAGCGTGCGGTTTTGTCCACGGGAGGAAGCGTGGTGTATCGTCCCGAATCCATGCAATATCTGGCTTCCCTTGGCCCTGTCGTGCACCTTGACGTTCCTCTGGAAATCATTCTTGAACGGATTGCCCGCAAACCGGATCGGGGTCTGGCCATCGCTCCCGGTCAGACGGTTGAGGACCTGTTTCATGAGCGTGAAGTGCTGTATCGCGAGTGGGCTACATGTACCATCGCAGCTGCAGGAATGTCGGTTGCGCGCTGTGTTGATGGCATTTTGGAACAGCTTGCAGGCTTGGTCCCTTCATCAGTAAAGTGACAGGGCTGCTTGCAGGGCTTCAGAAGAGATGGGGCTAGCCGTGTGTGGCGATGGAGTCATGCCGGGGCCTTCTGCTTAAAGGCAGACTGTCAGAAAACACTTTGGTGAGCCTGGAGCAGGTGTTGCCGTAAAAAGGCGGATGGCCTGAATGGGGTATCAACAGTGTTCCTGGAGCCTGCATTTCGACGCAGTGAGGCTGACGTTTCCCGCTAGAAATCCTGCCTCTGGATGATTTCAGCGCAATTTCGTTGTCCCCTTCAGGCCTTGGGTCCTGTCCGCTGTATCACAGAATTCCTTACGTCTGTGTTCTCAAACCATGCATAAACGCTTTGGCCGGCTTTTCTGAAAGAAATGGCATGCTGGTTCTGAACGCGAAAAAGGCCGGATGAAGCATCCTTACGGAATACTGGTATGAAATGGTTTACACACAAGGCTGTGGCTGTCGCTGGAGCCCTCGCTGTTGGTGCGCATGTTGGCGCTCTGGTGGCTGTACTCGTGGGAAGCGTTCTCCCTGATATGATCGATACGGCCGTCGCTCATGGCAATAAAAGAGTCTGGCGGCGTATTCACCGACAGACATCACATTGGTTTGGATGGTATGTTTTACTGATTCTGCTGGGACTGATGTTGCCTTTACAGGAGATAACCGCGGATTTCCTGCGCATGGTCAATGTTTCTTTTCCCGGAATTTCGCGGAGAGCGTTATCGGAAGCCCTAAGTAATGATCTGCTTGTCTGGCTGGGCATTGGGGGGCTTGTGCATGTTCTCCTTGATGCCTTGACTCCCATGCGTGTTCCGCTTTTCCCGTTTGGGGGAAGCAGACGCTTTGGCATCAGCCTTGTCAGTACTGGATCCTGGCAGGAATATGCCTTTCTTATTCTCGCAGTGGGGGCTATCGCCATGCAGTTCAGGCAGGCAAGATCTGTGTTTGAAACTGTCCTGCATGCGTTGTTTTGATGTATGCGCGTTCGGTAACATAAAAAGCAAGCTGTTTTCACTGAAATAGCCAACAGGCATTGGTGAAAAATTTTTCTGTAGTACTGCCTGGGGGCTGGCGACAGATTCTTGGGATTCAGTAAGGTGTATAAAACGAAGAGTGGCGTTTCATGTGTCTTGCAATATGAGTGCTGTTCCTTTTGAGCTGGTTCCCGTTTCATGGCAGAAGTGTTTTCTTCGTTTTTTACTGAGCCGGCCTGAGTGTGTTAAGGCCAGAGTTCAAGCTGCCGCACACGAGAGGAGTGTTCCTTCCTGTCTGTGATTTGATTGCTGGTGTCCGGGACCCCAAGAAGAAGTGGGGCCTCTGGGTCATGATGATTCTGATTCCGTTTTACCGTCTTTTCACTGAAATTTGCATAGCAGTAGCAACAGCCATTCAAACAGGTATTGTAGGCACCGATATCGATACTTTCCATACAGCCGCATGCCTGTCGCTGATTTCTGTCCTTTTTGAGCGCAAGAGGGCAGTTCAGGAGCTTCGCAAATAACCTGTCGTCGATACATCTGGCATGTTGGATGCCATACTGTTGGAAATCCTTTTCTTCGGCGCACATGTCAATTTTCAGTCCATAGGATTGAGCAATTTCAGCCAGATGACCGGCAAGAAAATCCTGCTGCTCGGGTGTTGCGGGACTGATTGCCAGACTACGGACATTACCTTGTATTTTCTGATAAAAATCCAAAAAACTGATGGTACATTTTCGAGTGTAGCCGGAGAGCCTTTTGGCCAGTCTGGAAAAGAAACGGATGTGGTATTCAACAGTATATGTACTGGTTATGAGGATTGGATCATAGCGCCAAATGATGCGGTCAGGCCCAATCAGATCAGAAAGTCTTTGAAAGGCCGGTATGATGCAGTCGTTTTTGGATGGAACATTCCGTTCCATGTCCTTCCCGTATGCTGTTACTGTAAACTGAAAGTAGTAGGTATGGTCATGAAGCCTTTTTAGATTGCTGAGCATGGGAATTGGATTTTTGGTCCAAAAGACGA
>CAMLXE010000185.1 GCA_946490455.1 uncultured Desulfovibrio sp.
TGCCATGTCCTGCATATGGACAAGATACAGTATCAGGGTATGAAATTGTGTACTAAGTAATACGGAATACATTTATGTGTGAAAGACCTGATGTGCCGCTGACTCCTGCGGTACTCACACTCAAGGCTGAAATCCCAGATGCTGGTTGGTTTCCGATACATATAACGCTCTCCTGTGCCGTACTGCATGAAGGATATGTCATTCCTGTGCAAACCAGAGACATACTCCATTCTGGAGAAATATACTGTTCTCAGGTATTCGATCCGATGCCGTCCTTTTTTGATGCCCTGTGTCAGGCAATGAACTGTGCATCGGAATACAGTATTCTGAAAGTGGAAGAGGAAGGACCCAGTACTCTGATCGAATTGTGGTATCTGTCCGATACCATTGCGCAGATGCACTACAGAACACTGGGACGCAAACGAGATGTGGACCTGCATCTTCTCGTGGACAGAAAGAACCTATACGAACAACTGAACAACGTTTTCAAAATATTCATTCTGAACAATGGATGGGTTGACTACGTAACAGGGTACAATGACTTCACATATAACGACCTCGAAAAGGAAGTTATTGGCAGCCTGAAAATACGCAGATGACCCCTCTTCCGATTATTGGAAAAGGCAGAATCCTTGTTTGTGACATGTTGTCTGATAACTCCCTCATGGAAGCTACTGAAGTAAAACTTCAGAAAGACCCGGAAGATGGATGGACTATCGGAATGAGGTTCCTTGCGTACTGCATTCAGAAGGCATCCCTGTCGTATCCAGTCACCAGCAGAGTTGATGATGGAGACATGGGTATCATCAATAATATAGAAACTACGGGAAGACTCATCGGTTTTGATATAGAGACTTCAAAAGACGATCCCTTTTGGGTTTATATGCCGCACTCCATACAATCAGAAGATACGGCAAATGACCTCATTGAATTTTTTGGAGGTAACAACCATGGATCCCGACATATTCCGAACAGAGTGTTCAATACGTACAGGGAGTCTCAGATAGCTTTCCTTGCCGGTATGTTTGACGCACCAGAAAAAATCATGGATGGAGAACTCCGTTTTGTGTGTAACAACAGGGAAAGAACTCTTCAGCTCATGATTCTCATTCGTTCTCTGGGAGAACGCGCCACAACTGGCAACAGCCATTCAGGATATCATGCTGTCTCCGCCATGTTCTCGCCGGAATTATGCGAGACCTTTGCGGAGAATCTTGCCTCATCAGAAAAGACGATGACAGCTCCATACGACCTGAGAATTCCGTTCGGAACAAGGTACTGAACAAAAAGTATCCTCCTGTTCCGGAGATGCAGAATTCTCTGACGGCACGAAACCGGCAATTCCCAAACGCCGTACCCTGCTTCTGCTTGCCGGTTCTCTTCCCCAAAAAAAAGGTTTATTGACTGAAAGATTACTGATATACAGCTCCGGAGCGGACAGCCATGAAGAAGCAATCGTCTCGGCAAGACAGCCACCCGCTGCCTTCCGTCGCTGTCAGACTGCTGTTCCCAACTGCACGCGAGAGACAAAGGATTTTCCGGTGAGCATCTCTGTCCCCTGTTATGGCATTATCCCTGCGCGGTATGCATCTTCCCGCCTTCCCGGCAAGCCTCTGGTGGACATTGGGGGACACCCCATGTTCTGGCATGTGTACGAACGGGCACGGCAATGCGACTCACTGAAACGTGTTATTGTTGCTACGGATGACACTCGCATTCTTGAGGCGGCAAAACGCTGGGAAGTCCCCTGCGTCATGACCCGAGCCGATCACGCCAGTGGTACGGATCGTACCTTTGAAGCGGCAAGACTGCTTGGAGTGGAAGAGGATGCTGTCATTGTAAATATTCAGGGTGATGAACCTCTGCTTGACCCAGCCATGGTCAATCAGCTGGTCGCGCCCTTTGAAGACGACAGTACAGCAGTCAGTACGTTGGCCATGCCCATTATTCCAGAACGGGCAACTGACCCCAATCAGGTCAAAGTGGTAACGGCTGTCAATGGCAATGCACTCTACTTTTCGCGTGCACCAATTCCTTTTGACCGGGATGGCAGTATGCCCGACGCCTTTTTCGGGCATATCGGCATGTATGCCTTTCGGATGACGGCACTGGCCCGTTTTGTATCGCTGCCCCAATCCCCTCTGGAAAAAAAGGAAAAGCTGGAACAGCTCCGTTTTCTGGAAAATGGCATTTCCATTCGTGTGGTCATGACGGATCACTGTTCCCGCGGCGTGGATACGCCGGAAGATCTGGAAGCAGTGAGGGCATTGCTGTCCGGGCAATGAAGCACCCTGCTCAAAGATTTTCTGTCATACTGATCAGATGCAGACTGAACACAGTCCGCCGGTTCACCGTTCTTCAACCCCTCATCCCTCAGGGGATGTTTCCAACTGCATAAGGACGTTTTGATGAAGGCTCTACTCGCACTCGAAGACGGTTTTGTTCTTGAAGGCCGTTCCTTTACCGGCCCCTGTGAGGGGGGTGGTGAAGTCATTTTCAATACCGGCATGACGGGGTATCAGGAAATTCTTACCGATCCATCCTATACGGGCCAGATGGTCTGTATGACCTGGCCCCTGATCGGCAACTACGGCATCAATCCTGAAGACATGGAATCGGCCAGAGTGCATGTGGCAGGGCTTATCGTCAAGGAGTGCTGCAAGACACCCTCCAACTGGCGTGCAAGCCTTTCTCTGCCCGAATTTCTTATCCAGCACGGCGTCCCTGGCATTGAGGGCATTGATACGCGTGCCCTGACCCGCCATCTGCGGATGAATGGAGCCATGCGCGGCATTATCTCCACTGAAATTTCCGACCTCAAAGAACTGGTTCTTCGGGCACAGAGCCTGCCTTCCATGGAAGGCCAGAATCTGGTCACACGAGTCATGCCCGATTCTCCGTGGGTATGGACGGGAACGACAAGCAGGCCTGTGACTCTGCATGAGGACGGTTCCTTTGACTGGGCTGGGACAGGTCCGCGTCTGGTAGCCTATGACTTCGGTATCAAATGGAATATTGCCCGACTGCTGACGGAACAGGGATTTGATATTCTGTTCGTCCCCCCCTCCTTTACGGCAGAACAGGTCAGGGCCACAGGTGCTCAGGCCGTCTTTCTCTCCAATGGCCCCGGAGACCCGGCAACGCTGACCGAAGAAATCAAGACGATCAAACAGCTTATCAATATGTTCCCTGTAGCTGGCATCTGCCTTGGGCATCAGCTTCTGGGCCATGCCGTTGGTGGAACAACCCGCAAGCTGAAATTTGGACATCATGGCTGCAACCATCCGGTCAAGGATCTCGCTACCGGCCATGTAGAAATTTCTTCCCAGAACCACGGGTTCTGTGTGGACATTGACAATGTTCCCGATGTGACGGCAACGCACATCAACCTCAACGATGGCACCCTGGAAGGCTTTGCCCATAACAGCAAACCTATTCTGGCCGTGCAGCATCATCCTGAAGCCTGTCCTGGCCCCAGCGACAGCCGTTACTTCTTCCGCCGTTTCCGGACAATGGTCCGGGATGTTACCGGATGCTGAAACGCATGGCAGCTTTTTGCCAGCAAATGAAAAGGACGGGTTCCCCGTCCTTTTCATTTGCTGGCAAACATGACGGTTGCGTACAATGGCAAGGCATGACAGATGAGAATCCATTTGATCCGCTTCACGCCATTCCACATCCCCCCTTGTGGGAAAGGCCTTTTTGCTCTATTGCCGAAACAGAAGGGAAATTCTATCGACTCGATACGCTGAAGGCCAACGGGCACAGCGCCAGCAGGAACAGGTTCATAATGGACGGGAATACCCTGGAAGGTATCATACGTTTTCTGGTCGGGGACGGTGTCAGTGCACAATCCATTTTTGTACTGGCCCTGACCATTGCCATCGGCTTGGCGATTGGCCAGATCAAGTTCTGGAAACTCAATCTTGGCGTCAGTGGTGTGCTGTTCAGCAGCCTTCTGCTTGGCAATGCCGGGCTGGCTCTCAATCAGGATGTACTGCTCTTTACCCGTGACTTTGGCCTGATTCTATTCATCTTTTCCGTTGGACTTCAGGTAGGTCCCGGTTTCACAGACTCCTTGCGGCATGGCGGTCTAGCCCTGAATGCACTCTCGGCAGGAATAGTGGCTGCCGGCTTTGCTCTGGTTCTCCTCTTTGCCTTCTGGTTCGGTACCTCTCCTGCAGCGCTGATTGGCCTGTTCAGCGGTGGAACAACGAGTACTCCGGCGCTTGCTGCAGCCACCCAGACAGCGGGCGAACTGATTGATTCGGAAGGGCTTGAGATTGTAAACCTTGATCTCGGCCTCGGCTATGCACTGGCCTATCCCTTCGGTATCTTGGGCGTCATCATCGCCATGCTCGCCATCCGTATTCTGGGGCGTATCGATATTGCCAATGAGTTAAAGTCACTGGAAGAAA
>CAMLXE010000186.1 GCA_946490455.1 uncultured Desulfovibrio sp.
AATAAGAACAGAAATCCAAAAATGTAAAAAAGAAGACAACCCTCCCAAAAAACTTAGAGACACACACGGCCCGATTACCACCCGGCCCGTCTGGGAAAACAGATGGGCTGTCAGATGGTCATGGGCATCAGGCAAAAGCCTGCACAGCCTCCAGAGATGAGACAGCTACGACCGTATATTCTTCTTCCGCAGGAATGGCTTCCA
Organism: uncultured Desulfovibrio sp.; assembly: GCA_946490455.1. Taxonomy (GTDB): domain Bacteria; phylum Desulfobacterota; class Desulfovibrionia; order Desulfovibrionales; family Desulfovibrionaceae; genus Bilophila. Next base: position 205 of record CAMLXE010000186.1, read on the forward strand.
GGATAGGTTTGACCATTCGAGACAACGTGCCCTTGGGACCGACTTCTACCCAGGAACGCACTCCGTCATTCCACTGGTTGGTCACCGTATCAATCCAGAGAACGGAAGAAATCATTTGAACCTTTGCCAGTTCACGCAGACTTTCTCCATCCGTAACAGCCTTTCCGGTTACATTGCTGTACACGGCAAAACGCGGTCTGTTCCACGACATCTTTTCCAGAGCGCCTGCAAGTTCATGTGCAGCGTTCTTCATCAAGGGACTGTGGAACGCTCCGCTGACAGCAAGCGGCATGGCACGCCCCTTACGCTCCTTGATGGCAGGAACAGCAGCTGCCACGGCATCCTTGGTTCCACTGATTACGAACTGGGCAGGTGTATTGTGATTGGCTACAATAAGCAGCTCTCCCGTAGATTCTGCCACGCTTTTGACGACTTCTTCCACAACATCCCGTTTCAGTTTAAGGACCGCGGCCATACCGCCCTTACCGTCGGGATCGGCGTCAGCCATCAGGCGTCCACGCAGGCTGACCAGCTCAAGCGTTTCTTCTGGAGACAAAACCCCACTTGCAGCAAGAGCGCTGTATTCTCCAAGGCTGTGCCCTGCACAGCAGACCGGGGAAAGTCTGGAGGCAAGTTCCTGCCATAGCGTCAGGTTCACAACGGTCAAAGCGGGCTGAAGATTTCGGGTATCCGCCATGACAGTTGCATCATCGCTTTCCCAGTAGATGGCCCGCAGGGGAAGTCCACTGATCTTTTCAGCCTTTTTCCAAAGCTCCATAGCCTCCTTGGAATGTTCAGCGACATCTCGCCCCATTCCAGCTTCCTGCGATCCCTGCCCGGGGAACAAAATGGCCGTATTGGACATTATATGACCTCAACTTGTTGAAGTGGACCGGGGCTTCTTTTACCCGGCAGCTGTTTGAACAAAATACCAGACAGACCCCTTATCAGCCAGGACCTGCACCCCCTTCATGAACAGGAAGTCCTCCACAGGCATGTCTGAAACCAATGCAACGGACACACGGCTCTCTGCCGTGATCAGGCACACCGTGCAATGAACTGATGTCAATATGCTGGTCTGATCCAATTCCGTGGCTGTCGGTCTAGTCGTACTTGATTGAACTGATCTGCATCAGCTTGTTCCAGTTATGATAGGATTCCAGATATCGTTTGGTCCCTGTCTTGCTCCGGATTATCAGGGAGTGAGTGACTGCACCCCGTCCTGAGAAATGCACTCCCCCAAGGAAAGTTCCTCCGGAAATGCCGGTCGCGGCAAAAAGGACATCATCACCACGCACCAGTGTCCCGGCATCAAGAATCTGTTTCATATCGATACCTGCCGCCTCAATGGCCGCACGTTCCTTTTCCGACTGAGGATCAAGACGGGCAAGCATGGCTCCTCCAGCACCCTTGATGGCGCAGGCAGCCAGCACTCCTTCCGGAGTTCCTCCGGTTCCCATCATGACATCGACTTCGGAACGCTCGTCAACAGCCATAAGCGCACCGGCTACATCACCATCGGTATGCAGCTGAATACGGGCACCCACCGAGCGGATTTCCTGAATGAGCTTCTGATGCCGCGGCTTGTCCAGAACAAACACCACAAGATCGTTGGTATCTTTCCCCAAAGCCTTGGCAATCAGCTTCAGATTGACATGGACCGGAGCATCAAGATCGATGACATCGCGTGCTTCCTGTCCGACAACCAGCTTCTGCATATAAAAACTGGGTCCCGGATTGTACATGCTCCCTGCCGGAGCTGCTCCCACCACTGCTATGGCATTGGGTCTGCCATAAGCCAGCAGATTGGTTCCTTCAACAGGATCGACCGCAATATCCAGAGCCGGACCGGATCCCATACCAATGACTTCCCCGTTATACAGCATGGGGGCTTCGTCCTTTTCCCCTTCACCGATAACGACCTTGCCGGTAATGGGTAACGAATTGAAGGAAAGGCGCATGGCATCGACAGCAGCGCCATCTCCGGCGTTCTTGTCCCCACGCCCCAGCCAGCGGGCGGATGCCAAAGCGGCAGCTTCGGTCACACGAACAAGGTCGAAAGCCAGATTCCGTTCCGGCGCTTCCATTAAAGACATAGCAGGCTCCCTTAAAAAAGGTGTTACAGTTGCAGACCCTACCATAGCTCAGGCCCTGTTCCGCTTCAAGCGAAAGCTGGCAGAGCGATATGAAGAAACCTTTTCACCACTGCCCTTTCATGGTAAATGGACAGCTATGACAGATTCCATGCCCATCCAGTGTGATCCTGAACGCTGTACCCAGCCTCCCCTGCCCTCTCTGCCTATTGATGGACTTATCCCCGATATTCTCGCAGCCCTGAACCGACATACCCGCTGTATTCTGATGGCGCCTCCGGGGGCAGGCAAAACGACTCGTGTTCCGCTGGCTCTCCTTGATGCAACGTGGATGGCCGGGAAAAAGATGCTGGTACTTGAACCAAGAAAACTTGCCGCCAAGAGTGCATCCCGTCAGCTGGCCCGTCTGCTTGGCGAAAAAGTGGGGCAAACCGTTGGCTACCGGGTCCGTCTGGAAAATCAGACTTCCGCACTTACCCGTATCGAAATTGTGACCGAAGGGATTCTGACCCGCCTGATTCAGTCTGATCCAGAACTGTCCGATGTGGGCTGCATTCTGTTTGACGAATTTCATGAACGCAATTTGCAGGGTGATCTGGGACTGGCTCTGGCTCTTGACTGTCAGGAAGGCTTCCGTGAAGACCTTCGACTGCTGGTCATGTCTGCCACACTGGACCCAGCCCCTCTGCAGCGCATGCTTGGTCCGGATACACCTGTATTGCACAGTGAAGGACGCAGCTGGCCGGTACAGACCTTCTACACACCTCCATCTTCAGGACAACGTCTTGAGGATCATACCGCAGCCATCATTCGACGGGCGCTGGCCGAACATGACGGCAGCATGCTGGTCTTTCTTCCCGGTATCGGCGAAATCCGCAGGACGGTTGAGAGACTGGGAGAAGTTGGGAACACGACGGAAATCCGCCCGCTTTACGGAGATCTTCCACCCTTTGAACAGGATGAAGCCATCAGACCGCCGCGCCCTGGCATGCGTAAGGTGGTTCTGGCTACAGCAATAGCAGAATCAAGTCTGACCATTGATGGCATCAATATTGTCATCGATGCAGGTCTGTCCCGTTCCGTTCGTTTTGATCCGGGGACCGGACTTTCCAGACTGGTGACACGCCGGGTTTCGCTTGCCGGAGCCAATCAGCGCAGAGGAAGAGCAGGACGAACAGGACCGGGAATCTGCTATCGCCTGTGGCATCCGGGAGATGAAGAGGGAATGCAGGAGTATCCACGTCCCGAGATTCTGGAAGCTGACATGGCTCCACTGTGTCTTGAACTTGCTGCCTGGGGCGTTCCTTCACCTTCTTCCCTGCACTGGCCTGACGAACCTCCAGCAGGAGCCGTCCGTCAGGGAACGGACCTTCTTCAGAGACTTGGCGCTCTGGATGGTCAGAAACGCATTACGCCTCTGGGACGGGCAATGGTCCGGCTTCCGCTTCATCCTCGTCTTGCGCACATGGTTCTTGAAGCTGCCCGTATCGGCCTGAAGGAACCGGCCTGCCTTCTGGCCGCTCTGGCGGGAGAACGAGATCCGTTGCATCTTGACCATGCCGACGTCCGTCTTCGCCTCGCCGCATTGGCAGGACGGCAGGAAAATGGACGGCTGCACTACCTGCGAGACGCAGCCAGACAACTTGCCAGACTGACTTCCAGCCTTATCCAGGAGCAAAAGGCTCCTGACAGTTCCCTGCCGGAAGCAATGCAGGCAGGTGTTCTTCTGGCTCTGGCCTATCCGGACAGGATAGCTCAGCAACGGTCTCCGGGGAGCTTTCGTATGAGCAATGGACGTGGAGCCATACTCCCCCTTGAAGATCCGCTTTCCTCGGCTCCTCTGCTTGCCATTGGCGAACTGGGAGGAACCAGTGGCAATGCTCGTATTCGACAGGCTGCGCCACTTGAAAGAGAACTTCTTGAAAAACTGTATCCCAACAAGATAACAGTTGAGAAAAGCATTTATTGGGATGCGGGAGAAGAAGCGGTTCTCGCCTGCTCCCGTCGCTGTTTCGGTGCCCTGATTCTGAACGAAAAGGCCCTGGAATCCCCGGACGACACCGATGTTGTCAGAGCCATGCTTGAAGGCATTCGGACGCTTGGTCTCCAG
>CAMLXE010000187.1 GCA_946490455.1 uncultured Desulfovibrio sp.
ATCAACCTGTTCGTTGCAGCTCCTGTCGCCGGAATCACCATGGGACAGATCAGCCGGGCGGTTTTACCATTCCTGTTTGCACTGCTGGTTTCCCTGTTCCTGATTTCTCTGTTCCCCCAGATCACGTTGTGGCTTCCATCTCTACTTCAGTAAATTATGAATTTCAGGCAATTACATCTGTAACAATCAAATAAGAGGAGATGTTATGGCTATTGATTTCATTATTCATGACCATACCGACAATGTCGGAGTCGCTGTCGTGGAAGGTCTTAAAGCCGGCAGTTCTGTAACGGGCTGGCTCATGCAGGATAATCAGCATATTGAGCTGACCATACTTGAAGATATCCCGATTGGTCACAAAATTGCCCTTCGTGATCTTGCCCCTGGAGATACAGCCATAAAATATGGTGCAGATATTGGCAAAATAACGGCACCCGTAAAAAGGGGAGGCCTTGTACACATACAGAATCTGAAGACAAAAAGGTGGTAGCATTATGAAAGACAGTTTCATGGGATATCGGAGAGAAAACGGACGAGTCGGAGTACGCAATCATGTCGTTCTCATGCCTCTCGACGATCTTTCCAATACTGTATGCCGCAATGTTTCTCACATGGTTAACGGAACCGTATATGTGGACCACCCCTACGGTCGTCTTCAGTTCGGCTCTGATCTGGACTTGCATTTCAAGACGCTTATTGGTGCGGCTTCCAATCCCAATGTTGCAGCGGCCATTATTGTAGGGATCGAAGAAACCTGGACCGATCGTGTCGTACAGGCCGTAGCCAGTACGGGAAAACCTGTTTTTGGATTCGGGATTGAACAAGTTGGAGATCTTCAGACCAGCTGTAACGTCGCCCGCAAGGCAAGAGAACTGGTACGCTGGGCCAGCGGACTCCACAGAACGGAATGCGCTCTCAATGAACTCTGGGTCTCAACAAAGTGCGGAGAATCAGATACGACATCCGGCCTTGCCTCCTGTCCAACAGTTGGCAATGCCTTCGACAAGCTTTGGGAAAGGGGAGCAACCCTTCTATTTGGAGAAACAACGGAACTGACCGGAGCAGAAAATATTATTGCCTCGCGCTGCATGAATGATGATGTTCGAAACGATTTTATGAAATTTTTCAATAACTACGCAGCATTTATCGACAAACACAAGACCAGTGACATGCGTGATTCCCAACCCAGCAAAGGCAATATCGCGGGAGGACTGACCACCATTGAAGAAAAGGCCTATGGCAATGCGATGAAAATTGGACGTAAGGCCATGATCTGTGGTGCCCTTGACAAGGCCGAAATGCCATCGGGGCCTGGTCTCTGGTTCATGAATTCTTCGTCTGCCGGAGCAGAAATGATGACGCTGGCCGTTGCCGCGGGTTTCGTGGTTCACTTCTTCCCTACTGGACAAGGCAATGTTGTCGGAAATCCTCTTTTCCCCGTTATCAAGCTGACAGCCAATCCTCGTACCGTGCGCACAATGAATGAACATATTGACCTAGACGTCTCTGCCTTGCTTCGGGGAGAAATCTCACTTGACGATGCCGGTGATCTTCTGCTCAACGCAATGTTTGCAACAATTGAAGGACAAATGACCAGTACGGAAATCCTTCACCACGACGAGTTCGTCATGACAAGGCTTTACGAAAGCGCATAAATTGTACAGACGGTATGGGCTTAAGGGACATGCTCTCTGGATTTCAGTCCTCTTCGAGAGCATGTCCCATGCAGGCAAACAGACTTGGCTATATCTGTCCAACTGATTTTTCAAATAGACTAGTGGAAAGGTACGGAGCCAGTTCCGACATAATTATCTCCTCCTGCATCGGCTCTGATATTATGGAAGTCGTAAACCTAATCTGCTGCAGGTCGATGAATGCCGTTCTTCCTTATGGAGGAGCCATACTGCCCTCTCCAATGATGGTACTCAATTCGAGCGGCACCTAGAAGAACAGACGTTCTCCTTTGTTCCTGCATTACAAAAGGACAGGGAGATATGAAAGTATTCTTCAGACAGTCGGACAGCTCACTTCTCTTTAGTGGATTTCGTACAGCACCAATGAGGATAAAATCCTTTTATTGGCGATGAGGTAGGTCATGCATTACGACGTACTCATTATTGGAGGTGGTCCAGGTGGAACAGCAGCGGCAAAAGAACTTGCAGCAGGGGGCAAACAGGTCGCCATTGTTGAGGCCAACCACTGGGGCGGTACCTGTCTGAACTGCGGCTGTATTCCAACAAAAATGTTGCTCGGCGCGACAGCGCCACTTGCGCTGTTCAAGGCACAGGAACGCCTGCATACCATGAAGGGCACTTTTAGCATTGACTATAAGGCACTGCAAAGCAGAGTAGGAAGGTTTGTCAGGGGATCATGTCAAACGCTTGCAAAAAACCTTACTGCTGCGGGTATTTCGCTTTACCATGGGCATGGCGTCCTTGTTGAAAAGGGAAAAGTTCTCGTCCAATCTAAAGAGACAGAAGAGGTGCTGACCGCGAACGACATCATTATCGCCTGTGGCTCATCCAGTACCTGTTTTCCAGAGCTTACACCTGATGGTGATGCAGTTCTCGACAGTACAGGGATCCTGAATCTGCCGGAAGTACCGGAAAGTCTTATTATTGTCGGAGCAGGTGCCATTGGGCTTGAATTTGCCGATTTCTTTGGTCTCCTGGGAACAAAGGTAACATTGGTCGAAGCAGCTTCACAAGTTGCTCCAACGGAAGACAGTGATATTGCTGGAGAGCTTGGTAGAATATTGACCAAGGCAGGACATATATGCCTGACGGGTGTTATGGCCCGATCTCTGATTACCAAGGCAGGGCATGCGGAACTCACCCTTGAAGACGGTCGAGTTCTGATCGCTCAAAAAGCACTGGTCGCCATTGGGCGCACACCGAACACCCATACTCTTGATTGTGAAAAGGCGGGATGTACGCTGAATTCGCGAGGCTTCCTGATTGTTGATGCCAACCTTCAGGCGGCTGAAGGCATATACGCCATTGGCGATGTAAACGGGCTTTGCCTGCTGGCACATGCTGCAGACCACCAGGGCAGATATGTAGCCCGCAGGATTCTTGATATGGAACATGGCCCCTATGTGTCCGGACCTGTTCCATCCTGTATCTACGGCAGCACCGAAGTGATGCGTGTGGGCCAGACGGCCAAGGGTCTGCTTTCTTCAGGAAAAAGAATTGCCATATCTCAGGTTCCTCTAAGCCTTAATCCAATTGCACAGGCAGCCGGGACTACTGGTGGTTTTGTCAAGATTATCTGGGAAAACGATACGATAGCAGGCATTGCAGCTATCGGACACGGTGTATCCCACTTGGTTACTGCTGCACAACTTTTTATCAATGAAGGTTATACCCTGAAAAAGCTGCATAAAATCATGATTAGTCATCCCTCATTGGATGAAATCATCCCTGCTGCTATCCAGGCCCCCAGACAAGTTATCCAACCAGAAAAGGATTAATTTCATGAATATTTCTTATCCCGATGACAGATTATATCATGCCGAACATCTCTGGGCAAAGATCGAACCCGATGGAACTATGCTTGTAGGTATCACTGATTATGCACAAAATCAGTTAGGGGGCGTTATCTTTGTGGATCTCCCTGCAAAAGGGGATACATTCAAACAAGGAGCCTCCTGTGCTTCCATCGAATCGGTCAAGGTTACGTCTGATGCCTGTATCCCGATCTCTGGCGTAGTCGTCAAGGTAAATGAAGAACTCATTGAGCATCCAGAACTTCTTAATGAAGATCCCTATGGAAAAGGATGGATTGTCTCCATCAAGCCTGACGATATACATGAAAAAGGGTTACTTTCGGCAGCAGAATATGCCAAAAGAGTGGAGTAACTTCCATATCTAACACGAGAAAACGGCCTGTTGAAATACCTGACAGGCCGCTTCTCATGGCAGCACACACATACGATAGCAATCACCGGGATCGAACCGATTTCTCTTTTCCTCGCCCTCGTAGTACTTCATGTAGCAATAGCGAACATGGCCTTCCCTTCTTGTTAAAAACGCGACGCACAACAGTATGGTCCCCTTGGACGCCTTCCAACATGACTCGACCAACAAATGATACCTACCACACAGCATGACTCTGCCTTTCATGAACATACACCTTTCATATTGATCTCCCGTAAGTCCAAAGCCCCAATCTGTGCGGGTATGGCTGGATAGTCATGGTTGTTTTGTCGTAACTCCCGACCACTATTGTTTCATATCAAATAACTGTTCGTTATCCCTTTCAATATTGTGTCAGCATTCATGCTGCCACAACATTTTATGATACCTATGCCTCTAACTGTATTCTCAATGTTTATTATAGCACCCACATATGTATTTATAATAATTAAT
>CAMLXE010000188.1 GCA_946490455.1 uncultured Desulfovibrio sp.
CGCTTTCCCCTGTCCCAGTCGTCCTTGCGGATGGCTTCTTCCTGAAGCATGATGGGAATGTTGTCCCGTACCGGATAGACCAGACCACAGGCCGGGCATTCCAGTCCGGTTTCATTATCAAGAGGCCTTACGGGGCCACGGCATACGGGACAGGCAAGAATGTCAAGCAGTTCCTTATTCAGTGCCATGAGGCTTCTCCTTCCTTTTGAAGATGCGAGAGTGTAGCCTGTTCCCGGCAAGAGAACAAGATTGGGAATGGACAGGCTTACGGAAAAGGGGACAGGATGTTTTGTTTTCTTCCGGAAAGGCGTAGAAAGGGGAAAATGAAGCATGAATATGAAAATGGAGTCCTGAATGCAGCCTCGTTTTGTTGATTTGCATACGCACACCACGGCGTCGGACGGGACAGATTCGCCGCGTGAACTGGTTCGCAAGGCCGCGGCACTCAAGCTCGCCGCCATTGCCGTGACGGATCACGATACGCTTTCCGGCCTTGAGGAGGCAGAAGCTGCGGGACGGGAATTCGGGGTGGAAGTCATCCGTGGCTGTGAACTGAGTACAAGAGGCCCCTATGGCGAAATTCATCTTCTGGGTCTCTGGCTGCCCGAAGACGCAACACCGCTTGAACATGAGCTTGAGCGGCTGCGCACGCTTCGGGAAAGCAGAAATCTCAGAATGGTGGAAAGGCTGAATGAGCTGGGAATAGCCATTTCCTATGAGGATGTCCTTGTGCAGGCAGGGGGCGAGTCTGTTGGAAGGCCGCATATCGCGCGGGCCATGCAGGCTGCCGGTTTTGTCCGGGACATTGCGGAAGCCTTTGCCAAATATATAGGAATGGACGGCATTGCCTATGTGCCGCGAGAGATTCCGGAACCGGAAGACGGGGTCCGGCTCATGGCGGAGATGGGGGCTCTGGTCAGCTTTGCGCATCCCATGCTGATCCGCTGCCCCAGAACCTGGTATGATGAGATCATCCCGCGCATGAAAGCTGCCGGTCTGGGAGCCATTGAGGCCTATCACAGTGAACATTCCTTCGCCGATGAGCGGTTTTGCGTGGAACTTGCCGCGCGGTACGGGCTTGGCCTCAGCGGCGGGTCCGACTACCACGGTCTGGGAAAGCCGCATGTGGCGCTTGGACGGGGGAGGGGAGGTCTCAGAGTCACGGAGGCAGTGCTTGAGGCCCTGAAAAAACGTCGAACCCCGACCGGCATCCGTTCATGAATAGTTCCACATCCACTGAAGCAACGCAGGCAGCGCGCTCCGGCGCAACAGAAACCCTGCTCCAGCTGTATCTGAACCAGCGTCGGGAATCGCCGGACCGGGCCAGATACCTCTGCCTTGCCGATGCTCTTGCTGCCGGTATTGAAGAGGGGGGGCTCGTTCCCGGTGAATCGCTGCCGACGCATCGGGAGCTGGCGGAGGTCCTTGGCGTGACGGTCGGAACCGTCAGCCGGGGCTATGCCAGAGCGGTTCAGCGTGGCCATATTGTTGGCGTGACAGGGCGCGGAACCTTTGTGGCGTCGCCTCGCCGTGACGTGGACATGTACGGTGAAGCGGGAAAGCTCCATGATCTTGGCTTCATTGCCCCCTTTGAATATCTCAATCCCGATCTCAATGAAGCGGTCCGCGAATTGAGCATGTATGCCAATCTGAATGAACTCGCCAGCTATCAGCAGCCGCGCGGGCTTCTGCGGCATCGGGAGGCCGGAGCCCTGTGGGCCGGACGATACGGACTGGCTGTGGCGCCGGATGATGTTCTGGTCTGTGCCGGAGCCCAGCACGCGCTGCTGACGGTCCTGTCTTCCCTTTTCAATCCGGGAGACAGAATTGCCGCCGAACAGCTGACCTATCCTCTGCTCAAGGAGCTGGCCCGCCGCCTGCGTCTGAATCTCGCTCCGATTCGCATGGATCAGAGCGGCATGCTGCCTGATGCGCTGGAGGCGGCCTGTCGTGCCGGCACCATCAGGGGGCTTTATCTGATGCCCACCTGTCAGAATCCCACACTGGCCCAGATTCCCGAGTACAGACGGCGCGAACTGGTGGCCATCTGCCGGCGATATGACATCCGCATCATTGAGGATGACGTGTACGCACTGTCTCTGGAACACGGTCTGACGCCCCTGTCTGCACTGGCTCCCGAACGAAGCTGCTTTATTGCCTCCACAAGCGAGGCGCTGAGCGGCGGCCTGCGGGTAGCCTATCTGTGCGCTCCCGAGGACTGGCACGCCGAACTGGAGCGGACCATTTCCCACACCATTTCCATGGTACCGCCCCTCATGGCCGAACTGGCAGGCATGTGGATTCGCAACGGTGCGGCGGACAGAGTCCTGATTGCCAAGCGACAGGAGGCGGCGCGGCGCAATACGCTGGCCAGAACCATTCTGGACGGCTTCCCTCTGGAAACCCGGACAACGGGCTTTTTCTGCTGGCTGAAACTGCCGGAACCGTGGACAGCAGCCGCCTTTGCCGAAGCGGCACGTCTTCAGGGAATTGTCGTGGCGGACAGCGGTCTTTTTTCGCTCGGTTCCGTACCGGAAGAAGGAGTGCGCCTTGCGCTTGGCGGCTCACCCCCGCGGGAGGACCTTGCAGACGCCCTGCGAAAGCTCGCCGGCCTTCTGCACGGGCAGAAGCTCTCCTGAAACGGAAAGCGGAACGGCATGTCTTCAGCCGTGGAGTGTTCGACAGGAGCAGAGCAGGCAGGGGAAAGCGGCTTCGGAAGCGGCGCCGGACGTGTCTTCGGATGTGTCAGCTTCTCGGAACGGCTTCTCTGGGATGCAGGCGTTATCCGGTGCGGGCTGAGACGTCTCGGAAATGAGATTATGCCCCTTTTTTGCGCCCTTGTCGGTCTCCGGGGGCTGTGGTAAGACCGACCAGACCCTGTTTTTGCATGGAAGAGGGAAACTTGCCTGTCCGGTATTCCGGAATTTTTCTCCATCGTTCTCAGGAGCAAACATATGCTGCCATTTCCGCTTCGCACCATTCAGGTCGTCAATGTACGCTGGTTCAATGCCACGGCCTGGTACGGGCTCAAGCTGGCAAGTCTGCTCAAAGCAGCCGGAAACGAAAGTCGGGTCATTGCGCTTGCGGGTACGGAGTCCTTTGACAAGGCCCGTTCCATGGGACTGGAACCGGTTGCCATGCCGCTCAATACCAAAAATCCGCTGGAGTTCCCCGCTGTTCTGGCTTCCATGAAGGCGCTGATCCGGGACTTCAGACCGCATATCGTGAACTGTCATCGTGGCGAGGCCTTCCTGTTCTGGGGCGGCCTCAAGCCCTGGGGTGGCTATGGACTGGTGCGTACGCGGGGCGATCAGCGCCTGCCGCGTGGCAACTGGCCCAACAGAATCCTCCATACGCGGGTTGCCGATGCCGTCATTGCCACCAATACGGTCATGACCCGGTATTTTGCGGAACACATTCATGTGCCTTCCGATCGGCTTCATACCATCCTTGGCGGGGTGGATACGGACTTCTTCCGGTTTGATGCGGCGGGACGTGCCGCGGTTCGGGCACGTTACGGCTTTACGGATGAGGATTGCGTTCTCGGACTGCTTGGCCGCTTTGACAGGGTCAAGGGGCAGAAGGAGCTGATTGAATCGGTCGCGCGTCTGGTTGGACAGGGCATGAAGCAGATCCGGCTTCTGCTGCTCGGCTTTTCGTCGGCAACGTCCAGCGAAGAGGTCGAGAGCTGGATACGGAATGCCGGGATGGAGGCGTATGTCCGGATCAGCGGTCGGGTGAGCGATGTGCCGGCCTGCCTTTCGGCACTGGATCTGGGAATCATTGCCTCCCTCTGGTCGGAAACCATAGCGCGTGCCGCGCTGGAGATCATGGCCTGCGGCCGTCCGCTGATTTCCACTTCCGTGGGGGTGATGCCTGATCTTCTGCCCGCGGAAGCGCTGGTGGCCCCCGGTGATGCCGAAGGGCTGGATCGGCTGATCCGGCGCGGGGTGGAGGATGTCGCATGGCGGAACCGGCTGGCCGATATCTGTACGGAACGCATTGCCGGTCTGAGTGACCGGCATTTTCTTGAAGAGACGCTGCGCGTATATGAACGCGTGCTGCAGCACAGAAACGACGTGTAGTCCCGGAGTCACCGGGCTTTTGCGGTATGCATGATGCCTGCTGTGCGGAAATAAAGGAGAAAAAAGATGCGCTGCATGTTTGCAAGTGACAACACAAGCGGTATTCATCCCCGCATTCTTGAGGCCATGGCCTCCGCCAATGAGGGCGCGGCTCTTCCCTACGGGGATGACCCCTGGACTGCCGAAGCCGAGGCCTGTTTCCGTTCGCTTTTTGGCGATGACATCGAGGTCTTTCTGGTGCCGCTGGGGACCGGCGCCAATACGCTGTC
>CAMLXE010000189.1 GCA_946490455.1 uncultured Desulfovibrio sp.
GGCCGAAAGTGCGTAGGGACCGCCACTCCCAATGGACGCAATGCCATCGTCAGGTTCAATGACATCCCCGGTTCCTGTGAGAATCAGAGTATGTTCTCTGTCCGCCACCAGAAGCATGGCCTCAAGTTTCCGGAGATATTTGTCGTTACGCCAGTCTTTTGCCAGTTCGACGGCAGCACGCATGAGGTTGCCGCCTGTCTGTTCAAGATGTGCGTCAAAGCGTTCGAACAGGGTGAAGGCATCTGCCGTAGCTCCGGCAAATCCGGCAAGAATCTGGTTCCGATACATGCGTCGAACCTTGCGGGCCGTATGTTTCATGACGATGCTCTGGCCCATGGTGACCTGACCGTCGCCGGCAAGAGCAACCTTGCCTTTGTGCCTGACGGCAATAATGGTAGTTCCGCGTAGTTCCATTTGCGTTCCTTCTCTTTTTGAAAGCCTATCCTTCCAGAATAACCACGGCTGCGGCGTTGTCACGGGTATGGGTCAGGGAGAGGTGCAGTGTACGGACTCCCCGTTCTTCAGCCAGTATTCTGGCCTTACCCTTGAGAACAAGCTCCGGCTTGCCAAGTTCATTGTTGCGGACACCGATGTCCTTCGGGCCAATTCCCAGGGCAAAGCCTGTTCCCAGTGCCTTGACGGCTGCTTCCTTGGCTGCAAAACGGGCTGCTACATGGGCAATACAGCGGGAGGTATGCAGGGGCCTGGGAACCATCTCGTATTCAGCTTCTGTCAGAATGCGTTGAAGGAAATGTTCACCGAAACGGTGCAGGCTCCGTTCTATGCGGGAAAGTTCAATCAGGTCCAGACCAATACCAATAATGGGCATGAGTTTCTCCGGAAAATAGCAATCGGATTAAGGTCCGATTGGCAGCATTGACGCAGCAGTCATGTACGTTTACAAGAAAAGAATACCTTTTTTCAAGGAGAATTGCATGCGTCTTTGCATCGTCGGAACCGGTTATGTCGGTTTGGTCAGCGCAGCGTGCTTCGCTGAAATGGGCAATGACGTTCACTGCGTGGACGTTAATCCCCAGGTCGTTTCCCTGCTGGAAAGCGGGCATATTCATATCTTTGAACCAGGACTGGAAGATCTCGTTTCCCGTAACCATGCCGCTGGACGGCTGACGTTTACCACCAGCATTGCTGAAGGGCTGCGTGATGCGCAGTTTGCCTTCATTACAGTAGGAACTCCCTCACGGCCGGATGGCTCCTGTGATCTTTCCTATGTGGAAGGGGTTGCAAGGGAAATCGGGCAGTATATGCAGGGACCGCTGATTGTTGTGGACAAGTCCACTGTTCCTGTAGGAACGGCAGACCATGTTCGCAGCCTTGTGGCCGAGGAACTGGCGGCCAGAGGGCTTGATATCCCCTTCCATGTCGTTTCCAATCCTGAATTCCTCAAGGAAGGCGATGCCGTTTCCGATTTTATGAAGCCTGACCGGGTGATTGTGGGAACCGATTCCAAAGAGGCTGCCGCAGCCATGCACGAGCTGTACGGCCCCTTTGCCCGCAGCCGGGAAAAGCTCATTGTGATGGGTATTCGCAGTGCGGAAATGACCAAGTATGCAGCTAACTGCATGCTGGCCACCAAGATATCCTTTATTAACGAGATTGCCACGCTGTGCGAAAAGGTGGGAGCCGATGTGCGCGATGTGCGGACCGGCATTGGTGCCGATCAGCGTATCGGCTATCATTTTATCTATCCCGGAATCGGATATGGTGGTTCCTGCTTCCCCAAGGACGTGAAGGCGCTCATCGATACAGCCCATTCTGTTGGAATGACGCCGGAGCTGCTTGAAGCTGTCGAACGGGTCAACGCTCGACAGAAGCGGTCACTGGCTCTGCGTGTTGCCGAGTATTTTGAACCTCAGGGTGGTGTGGAAGGAAAGACACTTGCGCTGTGGGGACTGGCTTTCAAGGCCAATACCGATGACATGCGTGAATCTCCTGCACTGTCCATCATTGAGGAGCTGACATCCAGAGGAATGAAGATCCGGGCTTTTGATCCTGTTGCAGCGGATAACGCCCGTCGTCTGCTGGCTCACAATGCGCTTGTATCCATTGAAAGCGATCCATATGCCATTTGTGAAGGCGCTGATGCTCTGCTTGTTGCCACAGAGTGGAATCAGTTCCGTAATCCTGATTTTGATAGAATCAAAAAGGCACTTGTTGCACCTGTTCTTTTTGATGGGCGGAATCTGTATTCGCCGTCAAGCGTGGCAGGACACGGGTTTGCCTATTTTTGCATCGGGCGTGCCTGAAAACAGCCATCCTGGCTACAGGTTATCCTGTGATTTGATGAAGGCGGGGATATTCCCCGCCTTTTTTTGTCTGAAATTGTTTCAGAAAGCGTAACAAGTGAGCGAGACTGGATTTTTGGAAAACAAAGATGGGTTGTTGCAGTAAAGCATGTTGATGGTATGAAAATATTATTTTACAAAATTGTAAAATAATATTTTTTTTATACAAAAATGGTTGATGAAAATACGAGGTATTGATAAAAATACCCAATCTGATGGCGAAATTTGGCTGAAAAATGTAAAAAACTATTTTTACAATTTTGTTATTAAAATGACGTTCCGGGTGCTGAATGCCTTTTCGAGCTTCTTCCGCAGCTGGGTGCAGATGGACAGTGATTGTTTTTGAGGCAGCCTCGAAAAACGACTCGGTG
This sequence comes from uncultured Desulfovibrio sp., assembly GCA_946490455.1. GTDB lineage: Bacteria > Desulfobacterota > Desulfovibrionia > Desulfovibrionales > Desulfovibrionaceae > Bilophila. The sequence goes on from CAMLXE010000189.1 coordinate 2,675, forward strand.
ATGTCATAGAGCAGGTGATATCCATGTGCAGAATCGGTTCTATCAAAAGCAAGGTTCCCGTTCAGCCTTCCAAGGCGTTGCAGCTGATGCTGCCGCAGCAGGAAGGGCATGACAATTCAGGATATGCCATGGTCATGCAGGATCTGTACGGCATATTCGAGGGGTACAAGGACAAGCCCCTTCTGTCCGTGGCCTGTACACAGCGTGGTATCAGGATGGTCAAGGAATTTATGCATGATCACAATTTCATGCAGATTTTTGGCTGGGAACCTGATGTGGATCGTCGGCCTGGACTCGATATTGAGGCCATGCCCTGTTATCTGTTCCATAATTACGACTATCCCTACGAATACAGGCACAAGACTCAGGCAGAGCGAGAAGAGCTTCTGCTGGATACACGGCTTGCCCTGCGTGAACTGCTTGAGAAGGAACAGGAAGGCTTTGTCTATTCATTCTGGCCGGATGTGCTTACGCTGAAGGAAATAGGAGATCCCCGAGATATCGCCACCTATTTCCGTTTGTGGGATGATGACTGTCCGCTCAAGGCCAAAAGCATTGTGACCCAATGTCGGCAGAATACCAATTATGATATCGTACGCTATGCGGCACATCCATTTTTCCTTCAGGGATATACGCTGTGTGCCAATGGGGAAAATACCTTCTATACGAAGAACAAGGAATATCAGAAGTCTCTTCACCGGGGTTATATCGGGTTTGAGTCGGATACGCAGAACTTTCTCTACACGCTTCACTATGTACTGCATGAACTCAAGTGGCCCATCAAGTACTACAAGCATGTGATTACGCCTCTTCCCTTTGCTGAAGCGGACAGTCGGGAAGATAGGGATGTGCTGGCGCTTATCAGACAGTCTCTGGGACATCTTGAGATCAACGGCCCGAATTCCATCATTGCCGTGCTTCCCGACGGCAAGATGATGACCTGCTGTGATTCCAAGAAACTGCGTCCGGTAGTGGTGGGCAGTAACGGCACGATGGTTGCCATAGCTTCGGAAGTTTGTGGTCTGAACGAGATCCTTCCGGATAGGGATCCTTCGCAGGATATTTATCCCAATGAACGTGAAGTCGTCGTTATTGATAACGATCTGGTGGTACAGAGATGGAAGCAGTGAAAACACAGGATGTGAGCGTGAATGATCTTCGCTGGAAGATAGACTATCAGCAGGATCGCTGCACGCTGTGCGGGAGCTGTGTGGCGGCCTGCACGTTTGGGGCTATTGAGGTGGGCATGCGCCGGCACAGCGTGACGGTTTCCCGAAATTCGCAGCCTGTTCCTCAGCACGAACATGTGGCTGTGCCCGTCATCAGGCAGGTAAGGAATCTTGCCAATGCCTGTGTCGGTTGCGGCATGTGTGAAAAGGTCTGTCCCAATCAGGCCATTCGCCCCGTGCGCAATACGGATGAAGGGGTCAATGTTCTGGCACACAGACCCATCAAGCGTGGCGGGCGGACCAATCTGAACACACAGCGCACGCTGGACAGTATCATGGTCGGCCGCATCAGCCAGATGACCGACCCGGCTCTTGATTCGGAACGGCACACCTTTGACGTTCTGGCTCCCTTTGGTCGCGTTCTTCTGCCTCAGGAGTTGCCGTTTGTTTCCGAGAATGGCAATTTGCGCCTGACGTCCAAGACTCCTCCCGTCAACTGGATCTATCC
>CAMLXE010000190.1 GCA_946490455.1 uncultured Desulfovibrio sp.
CGCTTCCCGCAGCCTCCTGCCCGCTTCATCCTGCCGCACAGGATAGACAGGAAGAATGAGCGCTTCATTCAAATCGGCCCGCGACCGTTGTGTTCCAAGATCGAAGACTCGGATTTCCTCGATCAGATCTCCAAAAAATTCAAATCGCAAGGGCTTATCGTATCCCGGAGGCAGGATATCAAGGATATCCCCACGTCGCGCGACCTCTCCCGGATTGGCAACAAGAGGAACTCGTTCATATCCCCAGAGGACAGCCTGCTCCAGCACCATATCTGGAGAAACTTCCTCTCCCCGGACAAGCTGTAGCTGCTGTTCGTCAAAAAAATCCAGAGGTACGAGATGAGGCAGCAGATTATCTGGAGTCAGAACAATTCCTCGTGCCTGTCCATAACGAAGCGCGTAAAGGACCGCCAGACGCTCTGTCCAGCCCGAACGGGAAGCCGAACGTACCGTAAAGGGCGACAACGCCGTCCAGGAACGGGAACGAAAATCGCCAGTTTCTTCTCCAGATGAAAGTTCGGCGGAAAACACGGTCAACAGAGACCGTGCAACATTCAGCTCATCGCGATCCCGCACAACCCATGCAACACCACACCCCCGCTGCAACAGATCCACACCAATTCGGGCCTGCGTAGCGAGTCCGGTACGCGATAAATCCACGCGCTCCTTTTCCCCTCGGGCAAGGCGCGTCAGCAACGCATCATAATCCACACGGAAACCTCTTCAGCAAAATTATCCTCTTACCATCCTTTTCTTTAATGAAACAATCATGACTGTTGTCAAGCCGAAAGAAAACGGATTTCAATAGTATGTTCCCTTTTTCTTCAGTAACGGCAACGGGGAACAATCGTTCTCAACGATCATATTTATCTCTTTTATCTCTGTCCTAACTTGAGACCGGCATCATGCAGAAGAGCTGTTCTGCGAAAAGCTGTCATTGAAGAATCTCTCTGCTGATCAGAAGGATTGCCCCGCACCCAATGGACAGAATCATCAGCTCAAGGGTACCACCAATACTCTACAGTCACATCTTCCCGTGAAAAGGGAACTCCCAGACCAGAAAGGGAGAAGCAGGCAATTCATGCTGAACGCCGGCTTCTCCCGATATGCCAGTCAAAAAGGTGTGCTAACCTACCAGAATGATCTCTGTCGTATCACCAGTCAGAGAGCGTGCACCTTCTGCCGTAATCTCCAGGCTGTGCTCCACACCGACCATTCCGATACCCGGAATCCCTATTTTGGGTTCGATGGCAACAACCATTCCTTCCTCAAGCGGCTCGTCAAAGCCTCGTGCAAAGGCCGGATATTCATCCAGCGTCAGCCCAACACCATGGCCAAGGAACGCGACCTTGTCACGCCCAAGGCCCATAAACCCTTCGGCATAACCACTCTTTTCAGCGAGCTCACAGCTCAGGACCCAAAGATCCTGAGGTCTCGTACCGGGACGCAATTTTTCGACAACGCGCATATAGATATCCACACATGCCTGATGGGGACGCATTATGGCATCAGGAATGGGCCCACCACACCAATAGGTCTGGGTTCTGTCCGAATGATACCCTTCAAAGGAAAAACTGAGATCTGTGGACAGGAGCATGTCTCTTTCCCAGATGCGCTCCCTGTTCCCCATAAAAGGTACCGCAGGATGAAGACCGCGATAGCCAAGCGGTCCATTGTAATAGGTAGGATAAACTCCGGAGTCACCAGCGGAAACGCTTCCCACATAGGACTCTTCGCCATGTGCGTTCATCCGCATCTGACCACTGTTATCACATTCCCATGCAGCCGCAACATAGGCATGCGCGATTTCAAGCTCGCTCATGCCAGGATGAATCCGGGCAGGAAGCAGTTCGTCAAGCGTTCTGCGCAAGCCATCTCCGGCTTTCCGCATTTTGTTCATTTCCCAGGCCGACTTTACGGACTTGGCACGAGAAAGGACCGCATCACAGGAAACAAAGGAAACGGCTCCGAGCTTTTCCTGCAGCATTTCTGCCATACTCCAGCTGAAACCATTCTTATCCACAGCAATGACAGATGCCAGAGGCGAACCGGCTTCGGCGCACAGCGCAGCAATTTCCTTGTAGGAACGGAAAGAAAAGATATGTGACAGAGGAGATTCCCGCTTTGCTCTTTCAAGGCCCTTGCGCACCATCAGAACAGGTTCTCCCGCCATGGGAACCCAGAGCAATCCGATTCCCAGTGTCCCGCTCAGGTAGTAGATGCTGATACGGGAGCAGATAAGCATGCCGCCTGCCTCTGGAGCAAAACGCCGCATCAGCGTACGGCAAAGTTCAATGCGTCGTTCCGTTTCTGAAATAGGAAGTTGTTCCAGTTGAATACCCATTGCGTATCCTCCATAACATGCGTAGCATGGATCTTCTGTCAACAGCCAGGGAAGTCTGTGCCATCTGATTCCGATGTACGGGAATTGGTTCAGGAAGACAATGGCAATCGTTGCCTTTGACGTATCGAAAAGGTAAACTGTTTCCTGTTTTTTTGCGAGGTCATCATGTTGCAAGTATTTATGTCGGATGAACGCTTGCGTGCCGCTCTGGCCGAAGCGAAGACCATAGCTATTGTAGGGGCCAAGGATAAGCAAGGTCAGGCAGTCGATGATGTAGGGCGCTATCTGATTGCGGCAGGCTACAGGGTCATTCCCGTTCACCCTGTCCGCAAGAATGTCTGGGGACTCAAAACCTACGCGTCCCTCGCTGAAATTCAGGAACAGGTGGATATTGTGGATGTTTTCCGTGCACCCGAATTCTGTCCGGGCCATGCTCTTGAAGCGGCGAACATGCCCCTGACGCCCAAGATTTTCTGGATGCAGCTCGGTATTCGCAGTGCTGAAGCGTCACATATTGCCCAGCAGGCCGGTATGGCAGTTGTTGACGACAAGTGCATCATGGTCGAGCATCGCAGATTGCTGGGAGGCTCCAGACCATGAAGAACCTCCCGGTCTTTGAATGCACAATGTGTGGTCAGTGCTGCGAAGGGGAAGGTGGCATTATCCTTGGGCCGCACGATCTGGAAAGAATCAGCAGTGGCCTGAAACTCTGTTCGGAAGACTTTCTCAAGTGTTACGGTGTGTACCGCAACGGGAAATGGCAAATTCGCACTGGTGATGATGGAAAGTGCATCTTTTTTCGGGAGGGAGCAGGCTGTACAGTACACCCGATCCGTCCCGATGTTTGCCGGGCATGGCCCTTTTTCCGCGGCAATATGATTGATTCGGAAAGTCTGTATCTGGCAAAGGACTATTGTCCCGGCATTCGTCAGGATACCACTTTTGAAGAATTCATAGCCGAAGGCAAGGCATACCTGGAAGAAAACGGGCTCGTTGCTTCCGATCCCAAAACAGAAGGCCATGCACTGCTTCCAGCATCCTCGACAAAGACGGCATTCTGATGCCGAGGGATTGCCTCACACGGAAAAATGGGACAAACAGAAGCAGGTGGATGTTTCGACATTCCATGACACATGGCGTAATGGACTCTGGCCATCTGGCATACATATTTTCCCGTTCTTTCCCATACTGAACGGGATGGGCTTCGTGCCTGTGATACCGGCGCGAATTTTTCCATATCAGAGGAGAGAATCTCATGAATATTCTTATGTTCGGCCCCAACGGAAGTGGTAAGGGAACTCAGGGTGCCCTGATCAAGCAGGCCTTTGGTATCGCACACATTGAATCTGGTGCCATCTTCCGGGAACATGTGGGAGGAGGTACCGAACTGGGGAAAAAGGCAAAGGAATACATGGATAGAGGAGAACTCGTCCCGGATTCCATTACCATTCCCATGGTTCTTGAAACACTTGCCACAAGAGGAGCCAATGGCTGGTTGCTGGATGGATTTCCACGCAACATGGCTCAGGCCGAACAGCTGCATGATGCCATGCAGAAGCAGGGAATGAAGCTGGACTATGTCGTTGAAATCGATCTTCCCCGGAATATTGCCCGGGATCGTATCATGGGACGGCGGGTCTGCAAGAATGACGGCAATCACCCCAACAATATTTTTATTGATGCCATCAAGCCAAATGGCGATGTCTGCCGGGTGTGCGGCGGAACTTTGACCACCAGAGCCGATGATCAGGATGCCGATGCCATCAACAAGCGGCATGACATCTATTACGATACCGTCAACGGGACACTTGCCGCAGCCCATTACTTCAAGGATCTCGCTGCAAAGGGTGAAACCAAATACATCACTCTGGATGGTCAGGGAACCATCGACAGTATCCGGGAAACGCTGTTCCGGGAACTTGGTCTGAGCAAATAGCCCACTCTTTCAGTATGGCCGCCCACTTCGCAAGAATGGCGGCCATACCTGTCTTAT
>CAMLXE010000191.1 GCA_946490455.1 uncultured Desulfovibrio sp.
TCCTCAGCAGGTCGCTGCTGCGCCTGCATTGAACCGGCTACGATGCCAGTTTCTCATGATGATATGTGTGTACCGGAAAACCGGTAATGATGATTTCAGACTTGCTGGTCTGCCCGGATGATGGAGGCAAAACTTTCAGCCTGTAAAGAAGCGCCACCTACCAGAAGACCATTGACATTGTCAAGTGCCAAGATGGATTTGGCATTGCCGGGCTTGACGCTTCCACCATACAGAATGGGGATGGCATTGGCAGCAGAGCCCAGTTGAGCGCTAAGCAGTTCACGGACCATGGCATGGGCGGAAAGAATATCATCCGCAGAGGCAACCCGACCAGTTCCAATAGCCCACACAGGTTCATAGGCGATGGCGACTCGTCCGAGAGATTCAGCGGGAACACCGGCAAGGCCCTTTTCCAGCTGGAGACGCAGGACAGCTTCCAGTTTGCCGTTTTCCCGTTCCTCCAGAGTTTCGCCAATGCACAGCATGACGGAGAGTCCCTGTTCAAGGGCAAAGGCGACCTTCTTGCCTACAAAATCAGGGGATTCGCCCAAGATATGCCGTCTCTCGGAATGTCCGGCAAGAACCCATGTACAACCGCAATCAAGCAGCATGACGGGTGAGATTTCACCGGTAAAGGCACCTTCGGTGGCCGGGAAGAGGTTTTGGCCTCCGAGAAAGACACTATGAGTCCCGTTCAAGGCGTCCCGAACGGTGTCCAGTGTCGTAAACGGAGCAAAAATAATGACTTCTCTGCCGTCAGGAGCTCCTCCGATACTATTGGCAAGTTCACGGGCCGTTGTCCCGGCTTCGGCACGGGTCTTGTACATCTTCCAGTTGGCGGCAACGAGGCTGCGCATGGTTATCTCCAGAATTAAAAGGTAAGAACATAGACGAGCGCGTCTTCCCCAGTATCCTGATAATAAGCACGACGTCGTCCAACCTGTTGAAATCCAAAAGATTCATAAAGACAAATGGCTGGTGTGTTACTGACGCGCACTTCAAGGACCGCAGATAGTATGCCCGTTTTCTTACCTGCCTGCAAGGCAGCCTGAAGAAGTTTATGTCCCAGTCCCAGTTTGCGTCTGTCCTTACGGACTGCAATATTAAGGATTTCCAGTTCTCCGGCAGTATGATAGACAGCAATGTAGCCTACAAGTTCAGAAGAGGTCTTGGCATCGCTTTCGCGAATGCCAAAGGCGGAAAAGATGCTCTGGCCGAACGCAGAGACAAAGGCCTGCGGGGTCCAGGGCAGATCAAAGCATTGGCTTTCAAGGATGGAGAGTTCTTCCGCATCCTCTGGGCCAAGGCGCAAGACAGGTGAAAATCTATCTTCAGGAGCAGTGCCTGAATCATGACCTTGTCCCATGTGTTCCCTCTCGATGATAATACGTTGATAGAATATACGGATAATGCGGACCGGCCTCTTTTGGTGGCGCCGTGGTCTGAAGCCCGACGAATAGGATTGATCTGCCGAATTGCAGGCGTGATTCTTCGGGATGCACAGAAACGGGTTTGCATACGGCGCCGGAAGAAAAAAGATACGGGGCAGCTCCTCTGGGATGTCACAGCGGTGACCCCTGTTCATTTGGGAGAATCCCGTGAGGATGCCGTGCGTCGAGTCCTGGCAACTGAACTTGGTATCCATGATGCCATCCTGACGCCATTTGCTGTATTCATGCCGAGCGAACTGGGAGAACCTGTCCATTTTTCCCTGTTTTCGGCCCGTGCTTCATTGGAACGCCCTGATTCTGTCCGTATGGGGGAGCATCTTTTTCTTGATGAAGATGAACTGAACGGGCTTGCCGGGCAGATGCCGGAAATGCTGACGACTGTTCTGCAGCAGATAATCCATACCGGAAATCTGTGGGACGGAGTCAGGAAGCGAAAAGCATGTCCTGATAGCGGTCCTGTTCACCCAATGTCAGCCCGGCGCCTCGCAAAACAGTGGTCAGAGGCTCCGGATCGACAGTAACCGGCATTCCGGTTGTCTTTTGAATGGCTTCGTCCAGACCTCGAAGCAGTGCGCCACCTCCTGTGAGAAGGATTCCGCGCTGCATGATATCGACCCCCAGTTCCGGGGCTGCTGTTTCCAGTATCCCGGTAACATTCTCCACAATCTTCTCTGCAATGGGCTGGAGGGCGTCTCTGACCTGGGCATCGGTAATTGTAATGGTCTTGGGATTTCCGGTAGTTGAGTCCTTCCCGGATATTTCCATAGTCAGAGGAAGCGGAAGAGGGACTACCGATCCCAGAGTGATCTTTATTTTTTCCGCCATGTTCTCTCCAATGAGCATATGGCAGACTTCATGCAGATAGCGCTGAATTGCTGATGTCATGGCATCTCCTGCCAGACGAAGGGAACGGGCGTTGGCCATACTGCCCAGAGTGATGATGGCCATATCGGTCGTTCCACCACCTATGTCCACAACCATATTGCCTACAGGATCAAGAACAGGGAGTCCTGCTCCTATGGCAGCTGCCACAGGTTCTGCGATGAGTTTGACCCCCTTGGCCCCTGCCTGTATGGCCGCGTCCACCACAGCTCTCCGTTCCACTTCTGTAATCTGGGGAGGAACACACATGATGACATCAGGCTTTATTCGATTCCATCCCTCAAGAGACTTCTGGAGAAAATATGTGATCATGGCGCTTGTTGCATCAAAGTCAGCGATGACGCCATCACGCAGAGGACGGACCGTACAGATGTGCTGCGGGGTTTTTCCAATATATTTTTTTGCAGCGCTCCCGATGGCAATGATTTTATCCTTGACCGTATCAATGGCAACGACAGATGGCTCATTGATCACGATTCCACGCGATTGCACAAAGACAAGTGTGTTGGCCGTACCGAGATCAATGGCAATCTGTTTGCGAAACATATTATTCTTCCTCACTCAGGGGAGCTGATGGTGCCGTATCTGGATCATAGGCCATGGCACCATCACTGTGCACGCGGGCTCGTGGCAGAAGGCTCTTTATTCTGTGCCGCATGAAAAGGCGTTCCAGATACTGCGCGAGCTGAATGGCAGCCATTCTGGTAAAGGAACGGATATTGGATGGCAGCTCGCGGGGTTCCTGACAGGCCAGACAGAGCACTCCACAGGTAATTTTGTTCATCTGAATAGGCAGACATATCACCGACTGAAACTGAGGCATGTCCGGAATTTTCCCGAAAAGCGGGGTTGTCGGCGAACTTTCGGTTCCCTCGGCATGCACGGGAACTTCATTTCGGAAAACCCAGCTCACCAGTCCGCCTCCAGAAAGAGAAAATTCGGGCAGATCCTTGCCGGAGATAAGCAGGGGCGTATTTTCGCCTTCGAGGGTATAGGTAGAAGCGCCTTCGGTAGCGCTGGCGAAGGCCACATAGTCGAAATTGCTTCCTTCGGCCAGGATCTTCAGAAAACTGGAAAGATATTCTTTCCAGCCCGGATTGCGTTCGCCAAGATCAACAAGTTCCTCAATCTTGCTGAAGTAGCGCCGAAGCTCCTCAGCGTCACTGGCCAGACCTGCCGAATGCACCTGGCGGGCAATGTGCCGTGCAAAGCGATGAAGAAGAAGCTGATCTGCTTCAGTAAAGGAACGGGGCTTGATACTGTCGATACAGAGAGCGCCCCCCTCTGGAATATAGCAGCCCATGAAGGCGGAAATGGCCTCTTCTTCCTCAGTATTATAGTATCCGAGAAACGTGTGGCGCATGTCCAGATTGTTGACAATGACAGGCTGGCGCTGTCTGAGAATCCATCCCACCAGCCCCTTGCCTGGAGCTATGCTGACTTCCTGTACAAGCGGTTCTCCATCAGATGAAGAAAGGGCCACCGTACACTGGCCGGATTCATTCGGAAGAAAAAGAACGGCGCTGTGTGCGTCAAAGGTCGTGCGGACCAGAGCCAGAAGGGTATTGTCTGTATCGTGCAGGGAAGTCATGGACATCTCTTTGGCCAAAGGCAGATTTTAAAATGTAACTTGAGGAAAGACATTCGGCTGTCGAGCTGGGCACGAATGCGGTTGCAGCATAGCAGGGGGAGGTGGCTACTGCAACTGTCTTTCCCAATATGCCGCCAAGGCAAGGCATCCAAAGAATGAGCTGACGAGAAAGGGAGTATCCGGTCTTATCGAACGTATGGAGTAAAAAAGAGATATAACTGAAATGGGTTACAGAATCATATACGCAGTGACAAATTTTTTTTGAAAAAAGAGTTGACAAGAGGGGTGTAAAGGGCCATAAAGCGACTTCACCGCTGCGGAACGGAAGTTCCGGTTGCAGGAACGCGCCTCCGAGGGAGGCCGGCA
>CAMLXE010000192.1 GCA_946490455.1 uncultured Desulfovibrio sp.
TTGACACATGACATCAGGGGGCATTGAAAAAACGAAGGACCCCCTCTGCGGAAAAATTTCCACCAGTCCTTCCATACTCAGTCGCACAAGTGCCAGTTTGATGGGGGTCTTGCTGATAGCATATCGTTCAACAAGCATATTTTCCGAAATGGGTTGTCCAAGTTCAAATTCTCCCTCAATTATGGCCTTACGGATATGGGAAGCAACAATATCGGTTAAGGATTCCGGTCGGTGGATGGTGTGGACAGTGGTACGCGGCATGGATCGCCCTTCAGGAGGGCTGTCCTTCGACAGCTCAGTAAGTTGTTATTCAATAATGCATGAAAGATAGCCAGACATGATATCATCACGGAAAAGCTGACCCAATCCGGGAAGATCCGGTACGAAAAAATGTCCCTGCACAGGCTGATAGTCGTACACGCACATTTCGGTCATGGCTTTCTTTTGGGCCACCGTATTGTGTTCATGAATCAGGAAGTTCGGAATAACTGCCTCAAGCTGCAGGGCAGCCGCTGTCGTGACAGGAGAGCCACAAACATGGATTTGAACGGAAATGTCATAGGTATGGGCCATGTCACAGATTTTTTTGGCTTCCGTAATGCCACCGCATGTGCAGATATCTGGCTGGATAACAGACAGAACACGTTTTTCATAGAATGGCCGGTAACCCCAGCGTGTATAGATGCGTTCACCACTGGCCAGAGGAATATTCAGACGGCGGGCAACCAACTGCATATTTTCGTGATTCATGGGGTGGATCGGCTCCTCATAGTAGAAAAGATTCAGTTCGTCCACCATACGTCCAAGCTGGATGGCTGAATTGACCCCCAGAAGGGAATGTGTCTCAAGAATGATATCGACATCGGGACCTACCGTTTCGCGTACGGCCTTCAGCCGTTCGTACATGGTGCGGAGTTCCGCCGGAGTGAGCAGACCATAGAAGCTTTCTTTCGGATTGGTCATGGCATTTTCTTCGGCTGAGTTGCCATAAAATTGCACGGGATCTACCTTGACACAGTCAAATCCGTCCGCAACAGCGGCTCTGGCTGCCTCCCTGTATTCATCGGGATGAATCAGAGAAGTCTGAATGGGACCCCAGCCAAACTGGAGCTGCCCCGCATAGGCTCGGAGAGAACTGTTTGTTTTGCCTCCAAGGAGTTGATAGACAGGCGCATTCAGAACTTTGCCACGGATATCCCATAGGGCAATATCTATGGCACTCATGGCAGCATAGAAGATGGGGCCGCCGCCCATCCCCCAGAACATGCCGCGGAACATGAATTCCCAGATGGCTTCCACTTGCATGGGATCTCGACCAAGCAGCTGGGGAGCCATGTTTTTCAGAACTCCCAGCGCCCCGGTTGAGCCGGTTGCATAGGATATGCCTGCTTCACCGATTCCGCTGATTCCACGATCTGTATTGATACGGATAAGAACCGGATTAAAGTAACTCAGAGCCGGATCGACTTTACTGACCTGGCAATCAAAAAGTTCAATACTCGTTATTTTCATATCTGATCTCCTTTTACATAGGATGCAGTTTTTTATTTTTATCTGTAGTTACGCTATATTATGTGCTTGTTAGATCGTGTTGTGTCGTACAGAAATCAATATCTGATATCTTAGATATTTTCAAGATTGTCCATGCCCGATCTGATACCTATTCTGGGAGACAGAGAGGTACAGGAATTAACTGCCTGAAGGGGAAAGAGGTGGAGAGATATTCTTTGTGGACGCAGCAGTGAATTGGAGTCGCAAGGCGGCAATATGCGGACCCAACCCTTCCCAGTATTGACGCGGAAATGAAAGAAAGTTGACACACAATTAGGAATATATGGAGCGAGCAGCCTCGACGATCGAGAAGTGATTTTCTTTCTGAACAATGCCATGTCTGTAACATTTTTAATTCGATAGTTGATCATGGCTTGATCCTGATGGTAACGGATGAGATATATGGTACTGATGAAGCGAATCGTCCACGGCTCTCAATGATTTCACTTTATTATTGGTATGAATCCTCTGAACGCGCCTACCGATTGTACCATCCGGATATGGCAGGATGGTTTTGTGGAATCCGGTCATTGTCTTTCTTCAGGAATTCCGGTACTGCGGACCCATGAAAACAGATTATGCGGATTCATTGGAGACAGGACTGACGTTTGAGCTTGTCGGGGTGGATGCGACACTTGCTCTTGGACGAGAGCTGGGGAGAGTCCTGGCCCGGCAGGCATCGGCATATGGTGTTCTTTGCCTTTTGTTTTTTGGTGAGCTTGGGGCAGGGAAGACGACACTTACTCGTGGACTGGTTGCGGCCTTGCCCGGTGGAGAGAACGCCGAGGTTTCCTCGCCAAGCTTTACTCTGTGCAACGTGTACCCCACGACGCCTTCTGTGCTGCACTGTGATCTGTACCGTTCCGAGTTTGGTTCCCTTCCTGATGAGGTGGCCGAAGCCCTGGATGCGGACAACGGTTTGATACTGGTAGAGTGGGCAGAACGAATTGCGGATGAAGACTTGCCTCCAAAACGTCTGGACATCCGTTTTCGGCCATGCAACAATAACCGGCTGGTGACGCTGGAGCCTCGAGGTGAGGCTGCCTGTTCCGTTCTGCGGGAGCTGACCCAGCTTCGGGGCTTGCTGTCTGAAGGGGGCGTTTCTGCCATACAGGTTATGACGAAGGAATGAACTATGCGTATTCTGGTACAAAAATTCGGAGGAACGTCCGTCGCTGACATCGAGCGCCTGAAAATGGTGCGCGGCAAGGTGACCAGCGCTCTGGATCAGGGATACAAGGTCGTTGTGGTGCTTTCCGCCAAGTCGGGTAAGACCAACAAACTTCTGGACCTGGCCTCCCGCTGGGCGGCCAAGCCCGATCTTGCAGAGGTGGACAGCCTGCTTTCCACCGGAGAGCAGGCCTCAGTTGCTCTTTTCAGCATGCTGCTGAAAGACAGTGGCATTCGGGCCAGATCTTTCCTTGGCTGGCAGATTCCCATTGTTACGGATGACACGTTCGGCAGCGCCAGGATTTTGTCCATTGATGCTGAAAAGATCCGTAATGCATTTGAATCATACGATGTTATCGTTGTTGCCGGTTTCCAGGGCGTCACCGAGGACGGACGCATCACCACGCTCGGGCGAGGAGGATCGGATACGTCTGCCGTTGCTTTGGCCGCAGCGCTTGATTCCTGCGAATGCGAAATTTTTACGGACGTCGATGGCGTTTACACGACTGACCCCAACGTGTGTTCCACGGCCCGCAAGCTTGACCGCGTCACATACGAAGAGATGCTTGAAATGGCCTCCATGGGGGCGAAAGTTCTGCAAATCCGTTCGGTGGAGTTCGCAAAGAAGTACAAGGTTCCCGTCCATGTGCGCTCCACGTTTACTGATAATCCGGGAACTCTGGTCGCTCAGGAGGATTCCATGATGGAAGCCGTACTCGTCTCCGGTATTGCATATGACAAAGATCAGGCTCGTGTAACACTGTGCGGTCTTCCTGACCGCCCTGGTGTTTCCGCCTCCATATTCTCTCCGCTTGCTGCCAATGGCATCATGGTGGACATGATCATTCAGACCGCCAGCCGCGAAGGTGTGACCGATATGACCTTTACCGTATCCCGCAAGGATCTGGACAAGGCTCTGTCTCTCATGGAAGCCAAGGTCGCCGAAATCGGTGGAACCGGCGTGGAAAGTGCGCCGCGTGTGGCCAAGGTTTCTGTCATTGGCGTGGGAATGCGCAATCATACCGGAGTAGCCTCCAAGGCCTTTGCTGCCCTTCAGCGTGAGAACATCAATATTCTCATGATCAGTACCTCTGAAATCAAGATTTCCTGCCTGATTGACGAAAAGTACACCGAACTTGCCGTTCGGACGCTGCATGACGCCTTTGAGCTGCAGGATCCCGTACACGCCTAACACGATTTCTTGCTTTCTTGAAGCGGGGAAGGAGTTTTCTTTCCCCGCTTCTTTTATGGGCAAAAAAAGGAGGGGTATCCCCAATGGATACCCCTCCCGCTGGCATACGGGATCGGAGGCTGACTTCTCCGATTCCCAGGAGGAGGCTAGTCGTCTGCCTTGTTCTTCTGGTGCTCTGCGACCACCTTGTCCACAACCGGCTGAGGTGCTTCTTCGTAGTGGTCAAATTCCATGGTGAACATACCCTGACCACCTGTGATGGAACGCAGATCGGGGGCATAGCGCAGAATTTCGTTCATGGGAACATGCGCCTTGATTTCGGTGATGCCACCCTGAGAGTCCGAACCAAGGACCTTGCCCCGACGGGAGGAAAG
>CAMLXE010000193.1 GCA_946490455.1 uncultured Desulfovibrio sp.
ATTCGAACTCCCGGCCTACAGGTTCGTAGCCTGTTGCTCTATCCAGCTGAGCTACGAGCGCTTGGTGAAGAAGGACATTAGTCGTCCTTGTTGAAAAGGTCAAGCATTTTTTTCTTTTCGGAATAAAAAAGACCTGCCTTTCAGGCAGGTCTTCCTGTACTCATGGTGGTGCGCCCGGAGAGATTCGAACTCCCGACCCACAGGTTCGTAGCCTGTTGCTCTATCCAGCTGAGCCACGAGCGCCCGACAACGGTAAACATAGGCAAAACAGGGCTGGGCGTCAAGCTTTTTTTGTTCGATTTTTGTTGAGCGTTAAAATATTTTTCGGGATATGCGCATGATGCGTTTTTTGGGAAAGTCCTGCGCCGGAGCGCAAATCCGCAGTTCCGTCTTGACCACATAAGGAACGTGTCCTACTGTACTCTTACTATGAACTGGGACTGGGATAAATTACAGGAAAAGCGGCAACAGCAGCAGAAACAGGGCTGGGGTTCCGCGGGCAAGGGCAACTGGGGAAGACGTGACGACAGTCACGACGACGCTCAGGATGACAATAAACAGAACGGACGCAGCGGCGGACCTTCCCGAGGCGGACGCCCGTCCTTTTCATGGCCGAAGCTTCCTCAGCTGGACGGCATGCCGAAGTTGCGCTGGCTGGTCCTCGCCGCGCTGGTGGTATGGATTCTTTCCGGCATCTATATCGTGCAGCCGGATGAGTCCGGCGTCGTGCTCCGCTTCGGGCGATATGTGCGGACGGAGAATCCCGGGCCGCATATTCATCTTCCCTATCCGATTGAAACCGTTTACAAGCCCAAGGTTACTCAGGTTCGTCAGACGGCTGTGGGATATCGGGCGCAGTCGGTCGGCGGCGTCTTCCAGCAGGGTCGGGTCCAGGCGGTTAATGAGGAGTCGGCCATGCTCACGGGTGATGAGAACATCATCAACGTGCAGTTCAACATTCAGTATCAGATCAAGCCGGATGGCGCTGTGGACTATCTGTTCAACGTTATCCAGCCGGATCAGGTGGTGAAACGCGCGGCGGAAGCTTCCATGCGCGAAGTCATCGGCAAGACGACCCTTGATTCTGCCCTTACCGATGGACGCGTTCAGATTCAGAACGACGTTGCCGATCTGCTGCAGCGCATTCTTGACCGCTATCAGGTCGGCGTTCAGGTGGTTGCCGTTCAGATGCAGGATGTGCAGCCTCCGAAGGAAGTGAGCGACTCCTTCAAGGACGTGGCCAGCGCAAGAGAAGACAAACAGCGCAGTATCAATGAGGCTGAAGCCTATCGTCGGGACATTCTGCCCAAGGCTCAGGGCCAGGCGCAGGAAATGGTCAATAAGGCCGAGGCCTATCGTGAAACGCGCATCCGTGATGCTGAAGGTGAAGCGCAGCGTTTTCTGTCTGTGCTTGCCGAATATGAGAAGGCTGAGGATGTCACGAGAAAACGCATGCTCTACGAGACCTTTGAAGATATTTTGAGCAAGCCGGGCATGGAAAAGCTGGTGCTTCCGTCCGATACGGGCAGTCAGGTTCTTCCTCTGCTTCCTCTTGACGGCTGGAAGGGGACGGATGCGGCGAAGGGGGGAGAACAGAAATGAAAGGCGTGAAACCCGTTATCTTTCTTGTTCTTTTCCTGGCTGTTGTGCTTGGACTGCAGCAGAGTCTCTTCATCGTCGATCAGACGCAGCAGGCGCTGGTCATCCAGCTTGGTCATCCGCTGGACAAGGTGTATCGGCCGGGACTGCACTTCAAGATTCCCTTCATTCAGACCGTGGTGTATTTCGACGCCCGCATTCTGGATTATGATGCCCGTCCTGCAGAAGCTCTGACCAGTGATTTAAAATCCATCGTGCTTGATAATTATGCACGCTGGAAGATTGTCGATCCTCTGCGCTTCTACCGTACGATGCGTACGGAACATAATGCCCAGGCCAGACTTGACGCCGTTATCTACTCTCAGATCCGCGCACATATCGGCCGCCATACGCTGACGCAGGTTGTTGCCGACGAAAGAACCTCCATCATGGATTCGGTGACGGAAAAGGCCTCCCAGCAGATGAAGGAATTCGGCATTGAGATCGTCGACGTGCGCATCAAGCGCACCGATCTTCCTGCAGAAAACCAGCGTGCCATCTTTGATCGCATGCGCGCGGAACGTGAGCGCCAGGCCACGCAGTATCGTTCGGAAGGCGCGGAGGAATCCACCAAGATTCGTTCCGGCGCCGAAAAGGAGCGTGCCGTCATTCTGGCTGAAGCCGGAAAGAAAGCCGCTGTCATCCGCGGCGAGGGCGATGCCGAAGCTGCCCGCATCTATGCTGAAGCGTTTTCCCAGTCTCCGGAGTTCTTTTCGTTCCAGCGCGGTCTGGAAGCGCTCCGGAAGTCTCTCGGAGAAAATACCCGTATGGTACTCACCCCGGACAGTCCGCTGCTCCAGCCCATCAAGTAGGATGACGCATGGAACGTCTGGATATGGATCCGTTTGACACGGTCTATGCCAGGATGCTTTTTGTTTCCCGGCGCAGAACGCAGGTGGAACTGGCAGAGCTTCTTGGTTTGCAGCAGGGAACCATTTCAGAGGCCAAGAAGAGAGGCTGGATTCCACTGGCGTGGTGTGTGCGGATCTCGGATCTTTTTCATGTGCGCATGGAATGGCTGCGCTTTGGAGAACCTCCTGTGTTCGTGCCGGAAGCCCGCGTGAAGGAAGACGATCCTCTTCGCGCAGCATCAGGTTTTTGGCAGCCGTCTCAGCTTTCTCTGGAAGAGCGTCATCCCGGAGAGCTGCCCGTGCACAGCACGGTAAGGGCACAGGACGGCAGTTTTCCAGTCATCGGAGTACAGGTATTTCCACTTGAGTTCCTTCGGGATGGTGTGGAGATTTTTCGTGTGCTTGAGCATGGCATGGCGCCGGTCCTGAATGTGGGGGCGCTTGTGGCTGTCGACGTGGACTGTGAGATCGGCAACGGTGATATCGTCGCAGTGTTGTCCGGAAACGGACTCCGGTTTCGTCGGATGTTCAAGGGGGACAACGGACGTGAACTTCGATCGGAACGAGATGCCGGTCCGGTGATGTTCATAAGGGAAGAGGACTGGTCGGATATCTGCTACGGTAAGGCGATCTGGGCTTTTCAGCCGTTGTAGCACACGGGGATCCCCTGGGTGCGGGATCAACCATCATGCAGCAGCCCGGAGACATTTTCCGGGCTGCTGTTTCTGACGAAGAGACTGTTTTTGCTCAGACAGCAGGCGTTCATGCCTGATGGTTGGCGCCGGGTCTCTTCATGACATTGATACAGACTGAGGCGAGCATGTTGATTTCTCTTGGACCACAGGCTTTCATTGCTCCGGCGCCTGTTCTGCTTGTAGGCACCTATGATGCCGAAGGGCGTCCGAATGTCATGACGGCGGCGTGGGGCGGATTGTGTTGTTCTCAGCCTCCCTGTCTGTCGATCGCATTGCGGCGGTCCACATGGACCTGCCGGGCGCTCCAGCAGCGGAAGGCCTTTACGGTAAGCATCCCCGGTCGGCAGATGGTAGGGCATGCGGACTTCGCCGGACTGGTTTCCGGGCGACACGAGGATAAGTTTCGGACGCTCGGTCTGACCCCCCGGACGGGAGAACATGTGGATGCGCCGTATATTGAAGAGTGTCCGGTCGTGCTGGAGCTTCTGCTCCGGCATGCGCTGGAGCTGGGGTCCCATGTTCTGTTCGTCGGAGAAATCATGGATCTCAAGGTTCGCAAGGATTGCCTTACCCCTGAGGGACTTCCCGACCCTGTTCGCATAGATGCGCTGGCATTCGTGCCCATGGTCAAGGAATATTACGGCATGGGCGAGTTCCTTGCCAGGGCCAGTGCCGTGGGGAAGACCATGAAACACGAAGGCAGATACCCACGGGAAGTACTGAAGGATGAATGAGAGGCTTTTTGTTGTCGAGCCTCAGACTGCTTTGGGAAGGTACGGTGACGGAAGGACGACCATCATATCTCAGGCATTATTTTTATGAAGTTTTATGAACTGGTTACGAATAAAAATTCAAAAAGAGCGAAAAAAGAGGAAAAAAGTGTTTGACAAGGCGGGGGTAAATGGGCATAACTCGAAAACGCGCTGAGGCACAGCAGCTCAAACGAGCGCCTCGCTGAAAGCGCCGCCTGAAAAAAAACTTGAAAAAAGTTGTTGACAGGCGAAACGAAAAGTTGCATAAAGCAACACCGCCGCGAGTGAGCGGCACGGGTCTTTGGCAAGTGAAGAGCGAGTTGGGAAATAGAGCTTTGAGTTCGATT
>CAMLXE010000194.1 GCA_946490455.1 uncultured Desulfovibrio sp.
CTTCCGCTCTTGATAGCGTCTATGGTGTCCCTGTCCTGAATGAGCAGGTCGCAGCGCAGTTCATCCCCTTCAACCCACGGCGTCCCCGCAACAGCTCCGACCGTAAGCCCGTCCTTCATGGCATTTTCAGGCGTGCGCCATTCATGGGCATTCCCTTCGTCTGTCATAATGGTAACGGCCTTGCCTTCGAGTGATGCGACAGCTTCCGGCGTGTATTCGGCTGCTGGAATGTACTCCATGATCTGACCAAGCCCCGCCAGCTCTTCGGGAAGTTCAAGACATTCCTCAACGCCATACGGATAGACGCCTTCCTTCAGCACACATACGGTGACAGTCAGCAAGCCGTTTGCGTCTTCGCGCCAGTTTCTGATTTTCTGTCTGTTGTTGAATCTGTTCACATCAGCCTCCAGCCTGTAACGCCGTCCCGTCCTGTCACTTCACGCAGTTTTGACCTGTCAACTATGCCAAGAGCTACACAACGGCACTGAATCGGCCATCCCGGATGTCCGTCCGGTGGCGGAGAATCCCAGCGGAAAATCTTGCCGTTCCGGACATAGTGATTTCCGTGTTTGCTGTTCCCTTCCGGATATTTTCCGCCCGGAGTTCCCACAACTCGCCTGTCCTCAGCCGTCCGCCAGATGTATTCCTCAATTCCGAGATTCGTCTGACGTATCTCGGTAAGGCTTGCGTTCATCTTGCTTGTCTGGTCTCGTGCAATAACTCTTGCCCGCTCTCTGGTGACGCCACTCAGGAATTGTATTTCCTGTGCCAGCGTTCGTCCTTCCGGAAATGGCTGCTGCCGGAAAGACTGATAGACAGCCTGCGACACTCTTCCGATATAGTCTTTTGGAATCGTGCGGATGAGGTCAGCCGCTTCCACCGAAGACAGGCGGATGGATTCCGCAACATCAGGAGCATCAAGAATCATTGGCATATCAACGCCAAGAGCTTTACCGACAGAATCCGCAATCTTTTCCTTGGTGATCAGGTCAACATCTGTCGTCCACTGGTACGCAAAGGAATCGGCGATTGAAGAAAAATAGCTCTCCCAGATTGCTTGTGCTTCACGAATTGAAAACACCGTGTCCATGATTTGACTTTCATTTCCTTCCGCAGAAAGCAGGCGCGTGGCCACGTCTTCAAGCATGGGAACAATCAGCGCATCGAGCATTGCCCGGCGTCTGACTTCAACAGACTTCGGAGCGCGGATTCCCGGAAGCCTGCGCGTTCTCTTTCCGGCATTGAGAACAATCACGGACGGCATCAGATATTCGCCCCTGAAGCGGCAAGTTTTTCCATCTCGGCAAGCGGTCCGGATGGATCCACCGTCTGCATAAGTTCGGAAGCATTCGGCAAGTCCATTTCTTCAGCCAAAAAATCCTCAACCTGTTCACCTGTCTGAAAAACATCTCTCTGGATAAGCTCCTTGACCACAACATCCCGTTTGATAATGCCTTCGGCCCAGAGTGCCCGGAAAATTTCGGCGTAGGTTCTCGCGTTTTCCGCCTTGACTTGTGACGATTCGTTCCAGAGTGGAGGGAACACAATATCCAGAGACTTCGACGCTTCTTTCCAGCGTTCAAATCCCATCAGATGCGGCCCAATGACTGAAAACTGTTTCAGAAGTACAGGTTTCAGTCTGAGTCTCTGCATGGAATCAATCATGTTGTAGTAATTCTGGAGGTCGCTTTCTCCCGTTGCATTCAGGCCGCCGGGAGCCTGACCAAGGAAGCGTGTTGCCGGAATGTCAGACGCCGCACTGAGAAGCTGTGCAAACGACATGACAAGCTCAGGAACAGAACCGAAGGACGCGGAATGCTGCTGAACACTCACGTCGTCTCCGTCAATGACAGCTCCGCGATAAATAGAAATGTGTCTGCAAATCTCTTCAAGCTTATCAAGAGCAGGACTTTCAGTCGCTTCAAGAGACATGAGCTTGCGGGTTGCAACCAGAAGCACCGAAGACAGATTGACCAGATGATAGGCTGCCTGTTGTGTCCCAACCACACGCACGAGCAGGTCATACAATGGCGCAAGTTTTGATTCACCGAATCCCGCAGGGTTATAGCGGAAATTCTGCAGGATATTCATTGCGGCCCTGTTGATAAGCGGAGAACCGTCAAACACGACAAGCCTTGAAATATCTGCCTCGACGCCGTTGACAATATAGCGGTCAGCCTTGTCATATCCTGCAGAAAACGGATTCTGGTCATAGTCCGGGCGGGTAATGAGCGAGACGTCCACAACATTGAAGGCTTCAAGGTCTCCCGGCTGTATCCGCTCAGGCACGAGACAATCCCGCAGATTTTCGCCATCTTCCCCCTTGACAATGATTGTCTGGCAACAACCGCCATAAAGCCGTTCCTGAATCAGTGCCCGTCGATTCTGGCGGTCAAGGTCAAATGATTCGTATGCGCTCAGAAGTTCAGTCGCCAGAACGGTATCCACTCCAGTGATTTCAAACGGCAGCCGCAACGCATCATCAACAGGAATATCAATAATTTTTCTCGCTTCCCAACTTGTCATGTACCAGCGTGTATATTCCTGCCAGCGATACCAGAAATTGTTGCTGTAGTACGGATTGCTTGTGGCCTGTGCTGCGTGCTGAAGTGCACCCCGGTCGCCGGAACCGGAAGCTCCGTGCCCGGCAAGCATGATGTTCCTGCGTCGCGTTCTGTATGTCCGCAGTGGACGCTTTTTAATTGGTAACAGGCTCATATACCTTGCCCCCGGCGTAACGCCAGATGCTGACCGCCATTGTCAGCGTGTCCACATGGTCATCATGCGCATGGCTCATATCCGGCATGAATCGTGCCGCCTCATCAATCAGAACTTGCGAGTGTGTCGTTCCAGCCGGAAGCCTGACATGCCCACCGGCCACGACCCATGCGGATTCCTGTACGCGTGAAACCTTGTCATCCGGAAAATCATAATCAGCAGGACGCCAGCCATAGGCGGGAACTCCCTGACTGCGCAACGTCTGCTCAAGAGGCGTTCCCGTGGCCTTGTCTTCAATGAAGAACTGCCGCAGTCCGTAATCCTTCCACTTCCTGAAAATATCCTGCGCCCTTCTGAGGAGTTCGGGAAATTCCCATCGGCCATAAACGCAATCAACACAGTCAAGATGCTGGTTTGTTCCGTGCCATACACGGATAACAGAGGCATCCGCCGTAGACTTAGCCTTGTATGCCGTGTCAGCCGTGGCAAAGAGCAACCCATTGAAATGATATGCTGCGTCCAGATTGAACCACTGCCACCACTCGGTTTTAAGCATGGCCCCACCGGGAATCATTGGCTCCTGCTGATACTGCGCATAAAATGTCATCGGATCTATTTCGCGCATCTTCTCGGCGGATTCACGGCTGAACGTCTCTGGCCAGAGCATTTCTCCAGTCACTTCATTCAGTGCAGGCAAATTGATGAAATGCCACAGCTCCGGTTCTGTCTGCATGATGTACCCGGCAAGATCATCCATGTGCAGACGTTGCATGATAAGAAGAACTGGTGTCCTGTCGTTGTTCCGGCGGCTCTTCAAAGTCTGCGTGTACCATTCATTGACATGATTCCGCTCTGTTTCACTTCTGGCGTCGTCAGCAGAAAGCGGGTCGTCAATGATGATTGCCCCACCGAAGCCAGGACGTTTCAGCCCCGCGCCGAAACCGGTCAGCGTCCCGGTCATACCAGCGGCATAGAGTTCTCCGCCTGCAGTCGTCGTAATATGATTCTGTTTCGTGCCTATTACTTTCAAACCTGGGAACATGCGCTGATACCATTCCGAAACGATGTCATCTCTGATCTGCATGGTCTGCCTGAAAGCAAGATTGGCTGTATACGATGTGTAAATCCACTTGCTTTCAGGATACATTCCAAAAAGCCATTCTATCGAGTCATGCGCCGCAAGTGTCTTCCCGTGACGTGGCGGAATGGTGATTGCCAGATGCAGCTTCTCGTTAGGGAGCCTTCCGGCAGCCCACCTTGTGATTGCTCTGTACAGCCTGCGGTGATACGGCCTGATGACTCGCGGTGACCGCATGGCCGCACCTTTTGCACGAGCATATTGTTCCAGCGTTGGAAACTTCACGATTCACCATGTTCCTCTTCTCCCTCACCAAAAGACTCGATTTGCCGTATCAGTTCTTCGGCAACTTCAGCAGGAGTCCATTTAGGGGAGAAAGAACCGTCGGAAGATGTATGATCAACTGTGGCTCTGTCGCCGTAGAGTTTCGGACGCATCCGTGCCAGTCTCCATTTTCTTGAGTCGAGCAGTGCGCGAAAGGCCTGAG
>CAMLXE010000195.1 GCA_946490455.1 uncultured Desulfovibrio sp.
CGTCCCCACGGCCATGACCCGGTCGGCAAACGGCCTGCCCTCCTCATCGAGGAAAAGGCGCTGCTTGGCCTGAAAATAGGTTTCCATGTCACCATGATAATCAAGGTGATCCTGAGTCAGATTGGTAAAGATGGCTCCGCCGAAATCTATCCCGGCCACGCGCCGCTGATCCAGCGCATGGGAGGAAACTTCCATAAAGGCCGCCTCGACACCGGCCTCCTGCATGGCCGCCAGACTGGCATGCACATCCAGACAGTCCGGCGTGGTCATGGGCGCTTCCCTGCAGTATCCCGGCCAGCGATAGGAAACGGTCCCCAGAACGCCCGTCCTGTGTCCGGCAGACGCAAAAAGATGATCCAGCAGATACGTTGTGGTCGTCTTGCCGTTGGTTCCGGTCACGCCCACAACGGGAAAGCCGAGTTTCCCCGTTCCGTACCGGGCGCGCGCGAGCAGGCCCAGCGCCTGTCTGGGATCGGCACAGTCCACGACTTCCGCATCGCCGCAGTTCGCTGCCGCTTCGGGAGAACAGACCACATAGGCCGCTCCCCGCGCCACAGCGTCGGCAATGAAGGCGGCTCCATCAGTCCTGCTTCCCGGCAGGGCAATAAAGACACATCCTTGCGTGACCTTGCGCGAATCAATGCACAGGTTCAGCTTCTCGGCGGCCACTCTGGCCTCAAGCAGAGACAGTGAATACATTTTCATTCCGTCTTCTCCGAAGAAAGCCAGAGAACACATTCTTCGGGCGCGTTGTCCTTTGTCCAGCGCACACCCGCCTCCGGCATCTGACGTACCACACGGGGACCGTCTCCCCTGATTACAGGAACAAGCCCCTGCCGGGCATACATCTCCACAGCGCGGCGCACGGACTGACCGACCACATTGGGCACGACACCCGAGGTCTTCGGTGCGCCCGCCTTCTTCACCGGTGCAAGTTCCCGTCTGTATTCTCCAACAACCGTTTCTTCCTGTTTTTTGGCGGCACGGCGTTTGGCCCGTTCCGCCTCTCTGGCTTTTGCCCTGGCCTGAGCGGGCGTCAGAGCGCCCGGGTCCGGAAGCTGACCTTCATAGGCCATCACTCTGGTGGCAACCTCCCTGAATACAGGTGCGCTGATCACGCCGCCATATTTGGTCCTTTCAGGCTCGTCAATGAAGATCAGAATAAGATATTTGGGCTTTTCAGCAGGAACCAGTCCCACAAAGGACCCGGTACGTCCCAGCCCATATCCGCCCTTCCGACTGGCCTTCTGGGCAGTACCGGTCTTGCCTGCCACGGAAAGGCCGGGAATGGCTGCACGCTGTCCCGTACCGGATTCAACGACTTCTTCCATCATCTTGAGGACCTGACGTGTCGTATTCCGCGAAAAGATTCTCTGCTCGCCCCCATCCACGGCAACCTGATCATCAAGAACCAGCCGGAGCGGACGATAGACGCCCCCATTGGCTATGGTCAGATAGGCCTGAGCCATCTGGATGACCGTTACGGAAAGACTCTGACCGAAGGAAGATGAGATGAGGTCAGCCTCGCTCCAGTCACGCGGCTGGCGCAGGATGCCCCGGCTTTCGGCAATGTGCAATCCTGTAGGTTCGCCAAATCCCAGACGGGACAGATAGCGATGATAGCGAACAGCGCCAAGTTCCAGTCCGATTTTTCCACATCCGATGTTACTTGAATAACTGAGAATTTCTGTGACGGTAAGATCCTTGCGCGGGCGTCCGTCATCGCGGATGGTGATGTATCTGGAACGCCAGACACCGTTTTCACAGTCAAATATGGTGTCAGGAGTGATCACGCCTTCCTGCAGCGCCGACGCAATCAGGAAAGGCTTGAAGGTGGAACCCGGTTCCAGCGCATCCAGAGCCAGTCTGTTGCGATAGAGCGCCGCAGAGAAGCTCCTGTAGGAATTGGGATTGAAGAAGGGGTATTGCGCCCAGGCCAGAATTTCGCCCGTCTCCACATCCACGACCAGAACGCCTCCCCATTTGGCCTGTTCCCGGTCCACGACAGCAGCGATTTCTTCCTCGGCAATGGACTGCACCTGTAGATCAAGCGTCAGCCGGACATCGCCCCCCGTCGGCATGTCGTCATCATCAT
Source organism: uncultured Desulfovibrio sp. (assembly GCA_946490455.1). GTDB lineage: Bacteria > Desulfobacterota > Desulfovibrionia > Desulfovibrionales > Desulfovibrionaceae > Bilophila. The sequence goes on from CAMLXE010000195.1 coordinate 2,096, forward strand.
CGTCCACATAGAAACGGCGTCCAAAGGCATCCCTCTGGACAACCTGTCTGGACGCCAGACCGGTGAGCTGATCGTCAAAGGCGCGTTCAAGACCTTCAAGGCCCTTGCCGTCCATGCCGACAAAACCGAGAAGCTGCCCGGCGACCTGTCTGTAGGGATAGACGCGTTCATATTCGCGCGTGAGTTCAATGCCGGCAATCCTGGCCTGCCGGATTTCCTCGGCCGTGGCGTCATCCACCCGACGCGCAATCCAGACAAAGCTGCGCTTCTTCTCCAGAAGCGGCCTGATCTCCGCGGCAGAACGTCCCACAATCGGAGCCAGCGCTTCCGCGGCCGCCGCGGGATCATCAACAAGATTGGGATTGGCATAGACGGAACGACATTCCACACTGCGCGCCAGAATATGACCATTCCGGTCAAGGATCTTGCCTCTGGGCGCCGCAACCGTCTCGGAAGACATGTGCTGCCGTCTTGCCCGCTCGGCAAGGAAAGGTCCTTCCCACAGCTGGATGTATCCGGCACGAACCCAGAGCGCCATCCAGAACAGACCAAAAATGGCCGCAACACAATAGAATCGGAAATTGGCCCAGTCAAAGGAAGCAAACCATGCGCGCAGACCTCCTTCGGACTGACGCCGATTGGAGTTTGCGATATTCCGGCGGGGACTCCGCCTGCGTTGTGCTCCCAGATATGCCATTATCGTTCCATCGTTCTTTCATGCCCTCGAAAGGACATCCTGTCATTCCTGTTCCGCACCGGGGTCCGTCATGCGACGGATCTGTCCTGCTCTGGCTTCGTTCATGTTCAGACGGGCCGCCTTTTCCCGCAGAATATGGGGAGCAAGCAGTCTGTCCCGCTCAATTTCCAGCTTGCTTCGCAGGACTCTGCGCTCTTCCACGCTGCCCTGAAGCTGACGAATGGAGTAGGCCTTGTCTGTCCGTTCGATGCTGAGCCACACCAGCGCAAGGCCGGTGAGCAGACTGAGCAGCAGGGACAGGATCAGGGCAAGGAGCCAGCCGTTCTGCGATACGGGACTCATCTCGCGTCCCCATGCGCCTGACGTCGGGCCAGCCGGGCGGCCCGTTTGGCCTCGTAGCGTCTCCGGGCTTCTTCTTCTGAAGAAACGGGCGTGTTTTCCCGCTCTTCATCTTCATTCACTTCAGGCAGTCTTTCGGCCACACGCAATTTGGCGCTGCCGGCACGGGGGTTGAGATTCACTTCCCGTTCGGAAGGCGCAATGGGCTTCGGCGTGACAAGCAGCGCCTCGGGCCTGTGATGGCACACGCAGACAGGGAGATGCTTCGGACAGATGCAGCCCTGCGTCCAGGTGCGCATCCTGTGCTTGACGACCCTGTCTTCCAGAGAATGGAACGTGATGACGGCAACCCGGCCTCCGGGTTTCAGACGTGCCAGAATGCCATCCAGGAAGCGTTCAAGTTCGCCGATTTCGTCATTGACGGCCATCCGCAGCGCCTGAAAGGTCCGTGTTGCCGGATGGTTCCGCGCCTTTGCCCGCCATGCGGCCGGATAGGCCTGTTCTACCAGAAGCGCGAGTTCCCGCGTTGTTTCAATCGGCTTGCGGACACGGGCCTCCACAATGGCCCGCGCGATTCTGCCCGCCTGCGGGTCTTCTCCGTAGCGTTCGATGATATCCTTGAGTTCTTCCAGACGGGCCCTGTTGACCAGACGGCTTACGGGAGCCTCCCCCGAATCCCTGTCCATGCGCATGTCCAGAGGGCCGTCCATATGAAAGCTGAAGCCTCTTTCTGCCGAATCGATCTGCAGGGATGAAACGCCGATATCGATCAGCGCGCCATCAATCATATCCCACTCAAGCGAATCCAGAGCTTCGGCGAACTGGCTGTAGCGAAGATGAAAGAGGTGAGCATGGTCCCCAAAGGGAGCCAGACGGGCACCGGCCAGTTCCAGAGCCTGTGTGTCCCGGTCCAGACCGCACAGGAAGCCCTTGCCATCGGTCTGCGCAAGCAACGCACGGGAATGACCTCCCATGCCCACAGTTCCATCAAGATAGCGACCGCCCGCCTGAGGGCGCAGCAGCTCGATGGTTTCCTGCAGCAGGACGGGAATATGGATGGACTCCAGAGGAGTTTGCGTGCTTGCAGATTTCATGGGCAGAACTACTCGATGTTCTGGTCGGGACTTCATC
>CAMLXE010000196.1 GCA_946490455.1 uncultured Desulfovibrio sp.
TCCGCGTGGATCGCGCGCTTGAACCCGGAACCCGGCTTGTTCTGGCCGATCAGCGCCGCAAGCTGAATGTGGAAATCGTGACGGACATTCGTCCTGCACGCACGGCCCGCCGCAAGCTGGGCAGTCTGTAAGTCTGTTGCTGTCGGGACTTCGGTCCTGTTTTTCCAACATCTCGAAACGAGGTAGAGTATCATGGCCGATACGAGCATTCCTTCCGAACTCCGTTATACCAATGAACATGAATGGATCAGCACCTCGGCTCCCTGGCGGATCGGGGTCAGCGACTACGCCCAGAATGCCCTTGGCGATCTGACCTATGTGGAACTGCCTTCCGTAGGGGATACCTTTGAAAAGGGCGAAGAATTCGGCACGCTGGAATCCACCAAGTCCGTCAGCCCGCTGTACATGCCCGTTTCCGGCACCATCAAGGCCGTGAACGAAGCTCTGGCCGACGCTCCCGAACTGGTGAACCAGTCCCCCTACGGCGACGGATGGATTGTGGAAATCGAAAGCGCCGACGGACTGGATGTTCTGCTTGATGCCGATGGATACAAAGCGCTCCTGGAGACCCTGTAATGTCGCATCGCTACTTCCCGCATACCGCGGAAGATGAAGCGTACATGCTTGAAGCGGTGGGAGTGAAGAAGGTAGAAGATCTGTTTGCTTCCGTACCTTCCGACTCCCGCCATGAGCAGCCGCTTCCTCTGACCGCCATGACGGAATGGGAACTGACAGCGCGGGCCGAGTCTCTGGCGGCTTCCATGCCGACAGCAGGCTCCGCATGGATCGGCGCTGGCAGCTATCAGCACTATATTCCGGCCATTGTTCCGGCTCTGGCCGGGCGTTCGGAATTCTACACCGCCTACACGCCCTATCAGCCTGAAATCAGTCAGGGAACGCTTCAGGGGATTTTTGAGTTCCAGACCCTGATTGCCCGCCTGCTGGGCATGGAAGTGGCCAATGCCTCCATGTATGACGGTTCCACGGCGCTGGCCGAAGGGGCCCTCATGGCCTGCCGTCTCACGAAACGGAGGACGGTGGCCGTATCGCTGGGCATTCATCCCCATTACCGGCAGGTACTGCAAACCTACTGCAATGCGGCAGAAATCCGGATTGTGGAACTGCCTCTGACCGAAGAAGGCTTCACCAGCCTTGAACTCGGCATGGGCGAAAACGGTCCTGTGCCGCTCGCATCCCTCGTGGAAGAGCAGGAACTGGCCGCCCTTCTTGTGCAGTCCCCCAACTTCTACGGCGTGATTGAACCGCTTTCCGGATATGCAGACTGGATTCACGCGAAAAAGGGCCTGCTCGTAACCGGCTTCACCGAAGCCATGGCCTACGGGCTGCTGGCAAGTCCCGGCAGTCAGGGCGCCGATATCGTGTGCGGTGAAGGGCAGAGCCTTGGTCTGCCGCAGTCGTTCGGCGGTCCCTGCCTCGGCCTCATGGCCACGCGCAAGGCCTACATGCGCAACATGCCCGGACGTCTTGTGGGACAGACCGTTGATGCTGCCGGCAAGCGCGCCTTTGTGCTGACGCTGTCCACCCGTGAACAGCATATCCGCCGTGAAAAGGCCGTGTCCAATATCTGCTCCAATGCCGGACTCTGCGCCATGACCTGCGCCATCTATCTGGCCAGCATGGGCAGTACGGGACTGGCACAGATGGCCAGACTCAACCATGACAAGGCGGAATATCTGAAAGCCGGTCTCCTTGCAGCCGGATTCCGTCCCCTGTTCAGCGGACCCACCTTCAACGAATTTGCGCTGACTGCACCTGAAGGTTTCGCCGAAAGGCGCGCCGCGCTGCTGAAGGATCGGAAGGTTGTCTTCGGCCTTGAGCTGGCGAACACTGCTTCGGGATATCTTTTCTGCGTGACGGAAACCCGGAGCCGTGCCGAAATGGATGCCATCCTGAAGGAGGTCGCACAATGAGCAGTCTGACCCAGTCCCGCCAGCCTGGCTGGCCGGGCACGACCAGCCTTGTGCTGGACGAGCCCCTGCTGTGGGAAAAGGCCAAACCCGGAAGGGTGGGGGCGAGCCTGCCGGAATCCGATGTGCCTCCGGCTCCTCTGGAAGAAGGGCTGACCCGTTCCGATCTGCGTCTGCCCGATCTGGGCGAACTGGATGTGGTCCGGCACTATACGCGTCTGTCCACATGGAATTTCGGTGTGGATACGGGATCGTATCCTCTTGGTTCCTGCACCATGAAGTACAATCCGAAACTGAACGAAAAGCTCGCGGCTCTGCCGGGCTTTGCCGGAGCACATCCGCTGCTGCCGACAGAACTTTCGCAGGGAGCCCTCCGGGTTCTCTACGAAACGGAACAGATGCTCTGCGCCGTCACCGGCCTTGAAGCCTGCTGCTTGCAGCCCTCGGCCGGAGCGCATGGCGAGCTGACTGGAATCATGCTGATTCAGGCCTGGCACCGGGCACAGGGAAACAGGCGGACCAAGATGCTGATTCCCGATACGGCGCATGGAACCAACCCCGCAAGTTCGGCCCTGTGCGGCTATACCGCGGTCAAGGTTCCCTCCGGACCCGACGGCATTCTCACCGTGGAAGCCGTGGCCGAACTCATGGATGACGACTGCGCCGGCATCATGGTGACCAATCCCAATACGCTGGGGCTTTTTGAATCCAATTTCAAGGCCATTGCCGAGCTGGTTCATGCCCGGGGCGGTCTCGTGTATGGCGACGGCGCCAACCTGAATGCCGTCATGGGCTATGCGCACATGGGACGCATCGGCGTGGACGTGATGCACATGAACCTGCACAAGACCTTCTCGACCCCGCATGGCGGCGGTGGTCCCGGATCCGGTCCCATCTGCGTGAGCAGGACGCTGGTTCCCTTCCTGCCCGGTCCGCGCCTTGTGGAACGGAATGGCATTCTGGAATGGGATGCGTCGGCTGCACCGCAGTCCATTGGTCGCCTGCATCCCTTCTGGGGACAGTTCGGCGTCATTCTGCGTGCCTGGGCGTATATGCATACCCTTGGCGCCGATCTGAAGCGTGCCAGCGAACTGGCCGTTCTCAACGCCAATTACGTCAAGGCCCGGCTGCGTGATGTCTTTGATCTGCCTTTCCCGCAGGCCTCGCTGCATGAGTGCGTGTTTACGGACAAGAAGCAGGAAGACTTCAACGTCAGCACCATGGACGTGGCAAAGCGGCTTATCGACTGCGGTTTCCATCCGCCGACAATCTATTTCCCGCTTGTCGTGCATGGCGCCATCATGATTGAACCGACGGAATCGGAAAGCCTTGAAGAGCTGGATGCCTTCATTGAGGCCATGCGGTCCATTGCCGAACTGGCCGAAACCAATCCTTCCGTTCTGCATGATGCACCGGTACGGACAAAGGTCCGGCGTGTCGATGAGGTCACGGCGGCCAGAAAGCCCGTTCTGACGGGAGACATGTAAGACCGGCTGGCGAGGGGGCGATGGCTCCCTCGCTTCTTTTGAACCGACAGAGGTTCCCGTTTCGGGGCTTTCTGTACGCATAAGTCCGTGCAGCGCACTCCGGCAGCAGACGCTGCCCGTTGCCGTACGGCGGGCGTACCGGCTCCGCCGGCGGGCGGCCTTTCCCAGAGAGCAAGCATGGACTGGATACGCAACCCCTCCACGGATCCCACCTTCAATCTGGCCCTGGAAGAATACTTCCTGAAGCACATGGAACCCGGTCACCCCGGCTACGCCATTCTCTGGCAGAACCGGCCAACAATCGTGGTCGGGCGGTTTCAGAACGCCAGACAGGAAATCAATATGGATTTTGTCCGCAGTCATGCCGTTTCGGTGGTGCGGCGGATGACCGGCGGCGGCGCTGTCTATCATGACGGCGGCACGCTCAACTATACCTTCATCCATCATCTGGGGCAGGACGGGGCGCTGCCGAGTTTCAGAGAGGCGGGCAGACCCATTGCCGAGGCCCTGTGCAGCCTTGGCATTCCGGTATCCTTTTCCGGGCGCAATGACCTCATGCTGGAAGGGGCCAAGGTGGCAGGCGTGGCACACTGCCGGCAGGGCGCACGCTTTCTGCATCACGGCTGCATTCTGGTTGACAGCAATCTCGACATGCTGGCAGGGGCCCTGAATGTCGATCCGGAGAAATTTCGTTCCAAGGGAGTGGCGTCCGTACGGAGCCGGGTCACCAATCTGGCCGACTGGATGGCGCTGCGAAGCCCGTCCGAACCCCGGCTTTCCGTGCAGACGGTCCGCCAGGCCGTCATGGCCCTCCGCCTCCG
>CAMLXE010000197.1 GCA_946490455.1 uncultured Desulfovibrio sp.
AGGCGCCGGTCATGCTGGGGGTATCCATGAGCGCATAGACGGTCATGGTCTGTGCCCCGCTTTCCGGTTTGACCAGCCAGAATTCACGAAAATAGGGAAATTCTTCGCCGCTGGCCAGAGCCGTATCAATGGCCAGACCTCGGCCGGAGAGGCCGTACTGAGAGTCGCGGGTCACCGCACGAAAATAGGTTGCCCCGAGAAAAACAGCAACCTCATCCTTGTAATCCGGGTTTTTAATGGGAAAATGCAGGCGGAATCCGGAAAAATCCAGCGGGATCTGCCGGATTTTATCGGCCAGAGCTTTGTCTCCGTACTCGAACATATCCGGCGAAAAGGCGAGTTTTTCCGCTTTCCCGTTTTGTACGACGTTGATGGAAACCAGCCTGTTGTAAAACAGACCGGGATGGAAAAACTGGGCTTCGAACAGAGAATCCTCATCCCGCCACAGGGAAGATTCCGGTTTGAAGCGGATTTTTCTCCATTGATCGTAGCTGATGTCGAGCAGGAAGGCCGGCACCTTGCCGTCCGGATTTTCAAACTCGGATTCGGCCAGGGCGCGGGCTTTGGCCTCCACGTCGGCCATACCGAAGACTGGTTCGCTTACGGTTGCCTCCGTGTCCGGAACCTGCTCTGAAAGTTCAGAGGAGCCGTCGGCGTCGGACGTTGCAGGTGTGACACCGCTCTGAGATACTTCTTTTGGAGGCTCTTGTTCTGAATTTGCCGCGCCGGCACAGAACGGAAAACATAGAACGGACAGGGCAAGAAAAAGGCCGCAGGCCATGACGGCCAGAGGCTGACGATGAAGAAGGGGAACACGCCCCGCAGGGCGAAGAAAGATGAAAGATTCGAGCATGTCGATTGCCATCCGGAAAGGGAAATGGATATCTCATATAGCGCGGCCTACTGTCCCTGTCCAGAGGGGTATTTGCCCTGAAAAAATTATCTTTCCTTCATCCATGTCCGGAGAATGCGCAGGGTGTTTTCCATATTGCGCTGACTCAGCTCTGCAATACGTATTTTGAGCTGGTCGACGCGCTGCTGATAAGCGTTGCGCCCTTCAGGCTGCGCGGCGTCCTTTTTTTCTTCGGGGGACGGTTTTGCGCTGTCCCTGGCGACTCCGGACTTGTTCAGAAAATGAGGGAGGGAAGAGCTGGGCTTTTCCATGGGGACTCTCTCGACTATTTGGGTATTGGACGGGGAACTCCGGATGCTCTTTGTGAGGAAGAATTGCGGAATGCCGCGATGATGTGTCTTCCGGCATACGAGAGAGCCCGTCAGAAAACATTTTGCCGGGGGGACGCAATCCCCCCGGCAATGTTTAGGATCATGGCGCAGGGAAGAAAGGCGGCTGAGTCGTTCAGTTTTTGACGCCTTCTTTCATCCAGGAACGTATGACGAACACGGTCTGTTCGATATTGCGTTCTGCCAGCTGAAGAGCGCGGGCCTTGATATCGTCGAGGCTGAGTCCTGATTCGAGACCATAGCCGCCGTCTTCTCCCGATTCGGCCAGAGCCTTGGCATTTTCCTCGGCCGCACGGGCTTCCTGTTCCTGCGCTTCATAGAGAGCATACTGTTCTTCCGCCGCGGGCAGACCTTCCAGACCTTCCACCACTTCGCCGGCTTCCACCTTGGGGCGAACCAGAGCAAGAACCAGAGGCCGCACCACAAGCATGAGGAAGAGGAAGGAGATGAAGGCGATGAGCAGAGGACGTCCCATGCGTTCCGCGAACTGGGCCAGCAGTTCGGCCGCATTGGGTTCAACGGGAACATCGCTTTCGCCGAATGCCATGTTGCTGACTTCGATGGTATCACCGCGTTCAGCGGAGAAGCCCACGGCATTGGCGACGAGCTGGCGGATTTGTTCGAGTTCCTGGTCGCTGCGGGGGGTGTATTCCCATTTTCCATCCGCAGTTTTCGTGTAGGTTCCGTCCACGGCCACGGCCACGGTCAGGCGGGTGATTTCGCCCATCTGCCCGACGATGGTGTGTTCTTCCTTGTTGATTTCATAGTTTATGGTACGCGATTCGCGGTTGCCTTCCTGGCTGCTGAGCGAGCCGCCCAGACCGTCGCCTCTGAAGTTGACGTCTGTGGAACCGCCTTCGAGATTGGCACGACCGGTCTGCTGTTCTTCGGAACGCTGTTCGGAACGGACTACCGAAGTGTCGGGGTCATAAATTTCTCTGCGGATTGTGCGCTGGCTGTAATCCAGCGTGGCGTTGACCTTGGCGATCATCTTTCCGGGGCCGAGTACGGGAGAAAGCAGTTCGTTGATGCGCTGTTCCAGGCTGCTTTCCAGCTTGAGCCGGTATTCCAGATGAGCGTTGTTGAGTCCGGTCGTTTCGTCTTCCGGAGCAAAGAGAACCTTGCCGTTGCTGTCCGTGATGGAAACGTGTCCCTCATCCAGTCCTTCCACGGCCATGGTCATGAGATTGACCATCCCCTTGATTTCCCGGGGACTCATCTTTGCGGAAGGATCGACAAGACGAACGACGACCGAGGCGGAAGGAGACTGCTGTTCTTCAATGAACAGACTGCGCTGCGGAATGACCAGATGAACGCGGGCACTGTCCACATTGGGGAATTCGCTTATGGTGCGGGCCAGTTCGCCCTGCAGGGCGCGTTGGTAGTTGATGCGCTGAACGAACTCCGTCTGTCCCATCTGCACGGCGTCAAAAATTTCAAAGCCTATGCCCTGACCTACGAGATTGCCTTCGCCCGCAATCTTGATACGCATGTCATATACGGAATCGGCCGGAACAAGTACGGTGGAGCCGTTGTCTTCCAGACGATAGGAAACCTTTTCGGTCTGGAGCATGTTCACAACGCGGTTGGCGTCTTCCGGGCTGAGTTTGGTGTACAGCGGCCGATAATCAGGTCGGGTGATCCACAGCATGAAGGCTGCGAAGATGGCGAACAGCAATGCGGTAACGCCGACGATGGCGATACGTTGAACTTTGCCGAGCCGCGACCATACGTCACGGGTCTTGTCGACGGCGGTTTGCACATGGGCGTTCATGGACATGCTCCGTAATGCGCGTGAAAGGGAACAGAGGGAAGGGGAAGGTTGCAGACAGAGCCGTAAATTTCGTCAGTCTGGACGATATTCGGGCGGGCCGGAAAGAATCAGAACTGCAGCTTGCTGAGTTCGCGGTAGGCTTCAAGAACCTTGTTGCGCACTGCCGACGTAAGATTGACGGCAAGGCTCGCCTTCTGCATGGAGATCATCAGTTCATGCACGTTCTGAGTCTGGCCGGAAGCAAAAGAGGTGATCATCTGCGTCTTCTGCGTCTGCAAATCGTTGACTGCATTCAGCGAATCGTGAAGGGTATCCGAAAAGCTGGGGGCGGCAAACTGTTTGGGAAGGGAGGATTCTTCCTGCTTCTGACCAAGATTGGTCTGGGCCTTCTGGAAGTCGGAAATGGCGTTGCTGTATGCTTGAATGGCGGTGGTGGAAATGCTCATGACAAATACTCTCTTGATGTTCTGAACTATGTTTACGGGAAGATTTTGGGATTAATCGGCTGCGGGACGTACCGTTCTGTTTAGCTGCGGCCTATTTCCAGCGCCTTCAGGTACATGGCCTTCACGGTGTCCACCGTCGTGGCGTTGGCCTCATAGTTGCGCTGGGCCGTCATCATATTGGCCATTTCTTCCACGACGTTGATATCGGGATATTCCACGAAACCATCGTCGTCGGCGTCGGGGTGTCCCGGTTCATACACACGGCGGGTGGGGCGATTGTCCAGAGCAATGCCCATGACGCGTACGCCCTTGACTTCACGATCGAGCGCGGTGCGCATGTGTACGCCGAAGCGATCGTCGAGATCGCTGGTCGTTTTGATGACGGTCTTGCGGACGTAGGGGCCGTTGCCGCCGGGCATTCTGGTGGTCTTGGCGTTGGCCAGGTTCATTGCCGTAACGTTGAGCTGTGTGCGGTCGGCGCTCATGCCGGACGCGCCGATATCCAGTGCGGTCATGAAATCCATGATTACTTACTCCCTTCCTGAATGACCTGACGCAGTCCGTCAAAGCTGCTCTTGGTAATCTGTGTCAGCGCGTTGTACTGAAGCTGGTTTTTGGCCATTTTGACCATTTCCTTATCCAGATTTACACGGTCTTCACCGGGTGCGATGCGCAGCTGAGGATGTTTCCACCACTGCGGTTCGAATTTGTTCGCGTCGAAAGTGGC
>CAMLXE010000198.1 GCA_946490455.1 uncultured Desulfovibrio sp.
CTCGTGATCCCTTATGCCGTCAGCTCCTCCAGTTTCTGGGGCCATCTCTGATAGCCGCAGACAAACAGAGCATCAATCATATCACACTTTCATAAAAGGAGTCTCCTATGGACAGTCACAGTAGATTCGCACTGCTGGCCATTACTGCGTTCACTCCGATGTACGCCTTCTTCCATCGTATAACCTGTGGAGGCTGCTTCCATGTTTCGCAAGTACCTGCAGCTCCGCCGGGGCAAAAGGAACTCCGGCCATAAACTGTACCTCTTTTCCATCGTCCCCTTGGTACGACTCGACCTTCTCCTTTTCTGTGCACGACTGCACGACCCCGGATCGTCCTTGATCAATGGATAGCTTCCGCCGTTGCTGTCTTTTTCATGCACACCAAGAAAGAAAAGGAGAACTCCCATGACTCGTAAAGAACTGCTGCGCGCGGTGCGCGATCTGTCCTCCCGTCACGATGCCGCTCTTTTTGCTGCGCTGAATCAGAACGTTCATCCTTCCGATATGGCCGATGCTCTGGAACCACTGGACATCAAAAACGTATCTCGGATGTTGACATGGTTGGACGAAAGCAAGCTTACAGATATTTTTGTCTATTTTACCGAAGACTATCAAAAGAAACTCTTACGGGAACTTCCCCGTGAGACGGTCATAACACTGTTTGAAACCATGCCCGCCGATGAACGCGTGGATCTGTTCCAGTGCATGGATCTCCCCTCACGGCAACATCTGCTGCCGGCCCTGGTCCATGCAGAACGTGAAGATATCCTGCGGCTGGCTGCCTATCCTGAGGGAAGCGTGGGGTCAGTAACGACCTCGGACTGTGTTTTCGTGCTGCCGGACATGAACGTGGCCCAGGCTCTGACACATATACGGACAACAGCCGCAGACAAGGAAACGATCTACGTCATCTATGTACAGGACAGAGAAGGACACCTCTCAGGAACGCTTTCCCTGCGCGAGCTGCTGCTTGCCGATGATTCTCTGGAAATCAGTGCCATCATGCACCGCAATCCTGTCTTTGCACGAGCTCAATGGCCCATGTCTAAAGCTTCCAGGCTGATCAGCCGATATGACCTGCTTGCCTTGCCTGTCATCAATGGGGGAGAAAAAATGGTTGGTATCGTAACGGTAGATGACGCCATGGATATCGAAAAACAGGAAGATGCCACCCAGCTGGCCCGCTTCGGCGGCGCAGTCACAACTGATGGTATGGATCTGGATATTCTGGAATCTTCCTTTCGCAACATGTTCAGCGTACGCGCCTTCTGGCTGGTACTGCTGACCCTGTTTGGGGTTGTAACCAGCACCTTTGTAGCTGCTCAGGAAGAGATTCTGTCACAGGTCATTGTACTCGCCGCCTTTATAGCACCCATAGTAGATATGGGAGGCAACGCCGGCAGCCAGTCAGCCACACTCGTCATCCGAGCCATGGCTCTGGGCCAGATTCATCTGAGCTGGCAGGATATCTGGGGTGTTCTCCGGCGTGAACTGCCCGTGGCTGCAAGTCTTGGACTGGTGGTAAGCTGTCTTGAGCTTGTACTGGCATACTTTTCCAAGGGCATCGGGATAGATGTGCTTCTGGTAGTGGGTCTGAGCATGCTGGTCTGTACCATACTGGGCGGTATTACCGGCGTACTTCTGCCCTTCATGGCACGCCGCATCGGTACGGATCCAGCCACTCTGTCTTCTCCTCTCATTACCTCCATCATGGATCTGCTTGGTGTATTCATCTACTTCACGTTTGCCTATCTTTTTCTGGGAGACATACTGCTGACGTCCTGACGTCTGACCGTACAAGGAAAAGTCACCACCCTTTCCCTCAGAAAAGGCGGTGACTTTCAAAAACAATCATGAGGGCAATCCGTTATCCCATTCTCTCGCGCAATGTTGCTTCCCCATATCGATAAAACATGCCCGCAGCCCAGGCATGTCTCATTTCAGCAGGACACGCCACATTGACATCAGCCGAGACAGCATATTCCCATGGTCCACCAATCCTGGCAACCAGATTCGGGATATCCAGCCAGGCAGTTGATGAATAGTCAATATAGATATTCAGCCAGTGCCGGACATTGGCAAGCCGGTTGCGAGGTGGTCCCTTTCGGGAAACAGGATCCAGTGTCACAAGCAGGTCAATGCAATCCGGGACACGGCGGGCGACAGCATTTACGGCCGCATCGCCTCCCCAGCTATGGCCAATAATGGCAACAGGCTTGCCATGACTGGCATAGAAATGCACCAGCTTTCGCATGAAACGGGCTTCATAATATTCTCGAAACCACACATCATGCCTCCCTGCAAGGTCCTCAGGATACTGCTCACTCACAGCATAACTGTTGCCAAGAAACTGATCCATGAAACCGCCAATAACCAGAACCAGAGGGCGAAGCTGGAGCGCTTTCAGAGTTTCAAGACGGGTCAAAAACTGTTTTTCATCCTTTTGACCATAGATACCCGGCATACCGGCCTGCTCAACAAGACGTCGGGGATTACGCTGAAAAAAGAAGTTCATACTTGCAGCTCCTTTCTTCATAAGGCTACCAGTACCCCAACCGACAGTAAAGCATGCCTCGATGGCAGCATCATTTCCCTTACGCCCAGTTTTTTTCTATCGACTGAACACGAGGCAGACTCTGCGCATAGAGCAACGCGTCTCCCGTATGAGGAGACACAGCAGGACGAGGCACACCTCCGTTTGGAACATACGTCTCTCATATTTCCCAGGCACACAATTCGCCCATCAGGACTAGGTATTGCCTTCTGTCCTTCACAAAAAAGGGGAGACCCGAAGTCTCCCCTTTGCCTCTACACCATGAGTACCACAAGAGTACCCTGCATGTCTGTTATCAGCTTTCCTTCAGCTCAAACGTGCCGTTTTCCTTCTTCACCTCAATGGCGATCTTCCACAGCAGAGAAAGGACCAGTGCACCGATACCGTAGACGCCAAGGGCAATAAGGATTTCCGGCAGCGTTGGGGTGTATTCGGTGACGGTCTCAAACATGTTGGGAACAAAACCACCGACAAGCAGACCAAGGCTCTTGTCAATCCAGGAAGCAATGACGAGCATCACCAGCGCCCAGGGCAGAATCTTGTGATTATAGCGCAGCATGGGCGGAATGAGCAGAACAAGAGAAAGAACGGCAAAGACTACTGCTGTCCACATCCAGCCATTGATCCATGCCATCTGACCGTCATGTCCGGTAAACAGATACACGATGGGATGCTGATGACCGGGGATGCCGCTATAGAAGGCGGTAAAGACTTCCAGCAAGTAGAAGAACACGTTGATGCACATCGCATAGGTGATGATTGTGGACAGTGTCTTCATGGCCTCCCGACCGGGTTCAAACTTCGTGTACTTGCGGACAACAAGCAGCAGAAGCAGCAGGATGGCCGGACCGGAACAGAAGGCGGAGGCCAGGAAACGGGCGGCCATGATGGCTGTCAGCCAGTAATGGCGACCAGGAATACCTGCATACAGGAAACCGGTAACAGTATGAATCGAAAAGGCCCACACAATGGAGATATAGATGAGAACCTTAATCCACTTGGGTGGGGTGACGTCGTTTCGTGCAGCCTCCAGTGTTACCCAGCCAATAATCAGATTCAGGAGCAGATAGCCGCAAAGTACGACCATATCCCAGAACATCACGGAATTGGGTGTAGGATGAAGCAGTACGTTCAGAGCGCGTTGCGGCTGACCAAGGTCAACCACGATGAACAGCATGCACATGATGACGGCAGCCACGGCCATGAATTCACCAAAGATGATGATCCGCTTGAACTTCTCATAATGATGGAAGTAAGCCGGAAGGACGAGCATGACCGCGCCGGCAGCAACCCCGACGAAGTAGGTGAACTGGGCAATATAAAGTCCCCACGACACGTCACGGCTCATGCCGGTAATGCCAAGGCCGATGTAGGCCTGTGCGATATAGACGCAGAAGCCAAGGCCAATGATGGCCCCCAGAAAGCACAGCCACAAATAGAAGCGCGGCCGACCTTTGAATATCAGTTCGAGCATGGCGGCCTCCTAGATAATGTAGTACACACCGGGCTGTGTGCCCAGGGACGGTTTGCGACGAATGGTATAATTCTGGGCCAGAACCTTGCGTACCGGAGAATCAGGATCATTCAGATCACCGAAAATCATCGCACCTTCAGAGGCTTCCACACAGGCGG
>CAMLXE010000199.1 GCA_946490455.1 uncultured Desulfovibrio sp.
GGGTCATACAGGTACAAAAAAGGTCTGTCCATGATGTTCACCTCAAAATATTTAGAACCATTATCTAGCTGTGATACCTAAATAAATGACGTACGGTTGCCATATATGTTGTGGAGCAAATTCATCTGCTGCATGCTCATTCCATACTGAAGCAGCATTAAATGAAATAAGATTTGCTTGCGTCATTGTTCCACCAGTAAAAGCCATGTAATCAAATGTGTTTGGACTTGCTCCAAAGGCACCAGTACCTACTGCTGTCCAGCCAGCGGCTCCCGCCGTGAAAGATTGTGTTCCTGTCAGTCCACGGCCTGTGTCTGTCGACCACGCTCCAGCGTCCGTGTTTTGCCCCGGCACCCAGGTGCGGGAAAACTGTCCTCCTAGACTAGGAACAAATAATCCCGTTGGGTTAGCAGAGTTTGGCCGCCATTTTCCAAGGTTGGCCGCAATAGTCTCCTCATCTGCATCATAAGCAAGCAACATCCCCGAAAAACCGCCGGCATCATAGACTTCTTCAAGCTCCGGATAGTCTTCAAAGAGTACAAGTCCACCATTCGCCCAGACATGGTTTTCTGGCAGTGTCGTACTGCGCCATGGTCTAGGGATGCCGATCCACGACTTTCTGAATGATTCAATCAAAGACGATACAGACAGTATGCCTGCATCAATATCAAGACCAGTTCCTATTTGTACAATTCCTGATTGAGTTTTGCTCGCAACAGGTAATAGCACTTCTTCTCTTGTCCAGACATATGATGTATCTTTTGGCGTAGGGTATGGAGATTCATCAGCGGCAATATCTCTGGAACATCTGTACACATTCCCGTCAGTCCAGATGCAGCGGGCATATTGCTTGTATGCCTGTCCGGCAATAAACGGCATGATACCGTATTCGCACATGGACTTGGCCACAGAACTCAAAAGGTAGAAAAGCTGGTTGTACGTTGCCGAATTATAGACGGAACTGTACGCCTGCCCGGCCTCAAAGGTTTCTTCGGTTGCAGCTGCGTCACGGTAGGCAACTCCAGCCGTTGGCACGGCCGGGATGGATGTCAGTGCGTCAAGTGCAAATACCGCAAGGTTTTTAACATCCTGTTCTCTTGCTCCTGCCATGTTATTCATCCTCCACAAGTCTTTCTTTCGTCGTTACTGCACACAATCCTGAATCGCACTGCTGGGCATTCATTCTGTCAGTTGCAAACCAGTTTTCGGGAAGGAAAATCACGCCGTCAGATATGGAAAGCGTAGCGGGGTAAGGCGCCCATGTGTCATGGTCAACTTTCAGCGTATCGAAAAACCGTGTCAGACTGACAAGCGCGGGTGCGCTGATATGGCTCGGAACAGCCAAAGAGCAGGTATAGGCGTTTGACCGGACAAAGCTCACGTCAAAGCCATAAAAGCTCTTGATGAGCGTGGTTATCTCCGGAACACTCGCACAGAGAACACGGTTTTTCATAATCCTGAACATGATTCGTTCACGATATATTGAATCGTCCGGTTCTGTTTTGGCTGTCATATCCGCATTGGTTACCCACACGGCAACAGCATCCGTCCCTTGTGCTGAACGGTCAGCAAACATGTAATCAAGCTCGGAATACTGATACACGTCACGCGGTTCTCCAACGATTGCGCCAAGCGCATCAAGATTTGCCCCGACAGCATCATACAGCGTGCGCCCCCGCTGCATTGCCAGAATGGAGTCAAACAAATCCTGAGTTTCGTCTGTGAATGCCGCAAGAAACTGGCGAAGCCTGCATGAGTTCTCAAACTGCGAAAGGAGAAGTGAAAGCCCCTGCTCCGTGAGGTCAAAGCGTTCTTCGCTGAAATCAACTTGCAGCGTCTTTGCAATGCCCATGCGTTCAATCCTGCAAGGTTACAGTGATGTTTTCCGCAACAAACTGCGCCACTTCATTCCATGCTATCTGAATATCATCCTTGGCCTGCGCTTCCGCGCTTTTGCCGATCGTCATGTTATTGATTCTGAAACCGGGAGCCGCCGCATTGATTGGCGTAAAAAGACGTGTCCGGATTACATCCGACCCCGGAGGGAAGCCGGATTTTGCGGCATTGTCATAATACGCATATTCAACGATTGCCTGCTGTATCAGAGATGCATAGTTGCTCGGAAAGAGCGAACTGTCCGTCACGCTGATGTCAACAGCAACATGAATCGGAACCTCTGTCGGTCTGCTGAAGGCAACCGGATAACTTATGCCTTGCTGATCCGTCAGTGTTACGATGGTTGAGCCGTAGCCCTGAACAGTTACAGGCATCCGCAGAAACATGGCTTCAGCTATGGCGTTGTCGTCGCCTCCAACAACGATAGGCGCAATTTCCTTGTAGGGGATGCCCCTGCTGTCTTCAGGACTCGTTTCCGCATTCTGATAGACACGGCAGAACGTCACATCCTGAACCGCAAGAATGGCCGCGTAGATTGCCTCAATCTGTCTGTAACTTGTCAGACTGGTTGACTGCTGCTGCCGTTTCCGCAAGGCCGCATCCGATTCTTCAGGCTGGCCCACACTGAGCGTTTCCGTATTGACCACGCCATACCATCCCGTCACAGCCGTCTGGATGGTGTTCACCGTTCCCGGTTCCGGGTTGTTCTCTGCCTTTGTGGTGCAGGTAAACGCTGCGGAAACTTCCCCATCCGATGGTATGACAACGGAGGCATTCAGCGCGTAACTGTACGTCCCCTCCATGTCACCAATCAGCGCGCCTTCCGGTATCGTGGTGCCTTCTTTCCCGGTCAGCGTGCAGCGGATGATGGTATTCCCGCCGGGCTGGCGTGTAATGCCATTGAGTTGAACGGTACCAGACTGCCCGGCTCCTGTATTGTACAGCGGATTGAACTGCACGCTTGCTTCATAGGCAGCTTCCCAGCATTCGGAAATGGCGTTGGATACAATCCCGACAATCTGACCAAGAATAGAATCATCGGCCACATCCATGAAAGGCTGTGTTCCTGTTTTCGGGTCTGTGATACCTGCAATGCGGTTCACAATATCCGCATTGATATCGACAAGACGTTTGGGCACAAAACCTTGCGCCGTCATTCCATATTCATCTGCCGCCATGCTATGCTCCTACAGTCACGTTGACGGAACCCATATTCCCGGTATCGAGAAGTACCTGAATATAGAGGTCAAGGCTCCTTGAACCAATGGCGAATATCCCGGACATGGACGTAATGCGTGAAATGCCTTCCGTCTGCATGATGCAGCGGCGTATCATCAGTTCAATATTGTTGCGTTCAAACGGTTTTGCGCCAAGCATCCCGTTTCCGTCCTGATACCACGGAAGCCCGGCATCAACGTCAAGAAACCACTCTCCGAGCTCACGCCACAATCGCATCTTGAGCCTCTGCAAGACCTCTTCCTCACCAACGACAAAGCCAAACTCAAGGTCATGATCGTCTCCGAGCATGAGGTCAAAATAGCCGGGCGCATTGCCGTTGCGTACTGATTGCGCTGCCATACCGATTCCTTACTGTGCCTGTCCTGTTGTTCCGCTTCCGGTCTGCACACCGCCATGAACGTGCGAAGAGGAATTTCTTCCGTTGCCGTCCGTGAACGTACCGTTTTCCTGCGTGATGTTGCCGCTGATCCGGTTTCCGCTTCCGGAAAGGTCCATATTGCTGCTTGCAATCTCACATGTTGAAGGCGTTGCAACGGAAACTTGTCCCTGCGCCTCAGTCTTCACGGTTCCCGTGGCCTTTGTGGAGACATTCCCGCCGCTTATCCTGAAAATGGCCTGTCCGTCCGTCATTTCAATGCCTGAATCCGAAAGGCTGATATAGACTGACCTCGACTTGTTCCGAAGCTCGATAGCGTCCGTTTTGTAGTCCGGGATTCCCTGCGGGAAAGTGGTCAGACCGGGAACAAAGATTGCGTCTGACAGACTCTTGACCCGTGGCCGGGACGTGACAGGATCGCCCTCAACAACAGGAACGCCAGCCTGCGAAGTGTTCAGAAAGGCATCAATCGACTTGTCCGCAATCAGCAGAAGCCCCGTATCACCGGCCTGAATCGGAAGTGTCAGCACAAATCCAGCGGATTGTGCGTATGGCAGCACGACGGGAACGTTATGCAATACCGGAGCGGCCTTGTATGAAATCTGCTCTCCGAGCGATATTTTCAGTGGTTCGGACGGCT
>CAMLXE010000200.1 GCA_946490455.1 uncultured Desulfovibrio sp.
CTGTGCAGAGGTCAGATTGCGTTTTCATGGGATGACTCTAGCCTGTCCCATAATTCATGCCAATATGGTTTGCCCCGGCAATAGAGAACTGCCGTCTGTTTTGCCATTATCGACCAACCTGCCGAATCCGTTCAGGATGACTTGATCCCTTCGCTCTCTCCGACTGAAATTGTACCGCCTTCTCGCATGGGCATGGCAGAAAGCCAGGCATCCCCGGCAGGAGTCCCATCATCAGTCGCTGCCGATTATGTCAATCTGACAGCACAGCCTGAACTGTTTTCTGCTACCATCTATAAGGGGGTATCTCCCACTACGCCCTGCCTTTTAGGGGAGTAGCATTTGCTGAAATGGTATGTGAGCCTATGTGAAGGACAAGGAAGTATCCTCGATGAAAACTTCATATTATTTCGCAACGAAAGAGCAGTTCACAAATGAAAGCCGATTCATCCTGTCATGCCTGCAACAGGTTTTCTTGCCATTCCGTCTGTTTTGCTTATGATTTTCTGATGCAAGCAATAAACCATTCTGTCAGAGGGAGACTGGCTCCCAGCCCTACAGGCTATCTTCATCTCGGCAACGCATGGGCCTTTCTTCTGGCCTGGGCAGCCTGCCGCAGCCAGAACGGTACCCTTGTTCTCCGAATGGAGGATATCGATCCTGACCGCTCGCGTGAAGAATTCGCAACAGCCATTGTGGAAGATCTGCACTGGTTGGGACTGGATTGGGATGAAGGCCCGGACCTTGGAGGTCCCTATGCTCCCTATAGGCAAAGTGCCCGCCTTGACCTCTACAGGAGCAGCCTGGAGCAGCTGCTTCACGCAGGTCTGGCCTATCCCTGCTACTGTACCCGCAAGGAACTCCGTTCTCTTGCAGGAGCTCCGCATGTGGGAGACGCCGGAGCAGCCTATCCGGGAACGTGCCGAAATCTCAGCCGTGAGCAGCAACAGGCCCATGAAGCGGCAGGACGTCGGGCCTGCATCCGCCTTCTCTGTCCTGAGCATCCATACAGTTTTCATGACCGGCTTCACGGTCTGATAACCATGAAGCTCAATCAGTGTGGCGGCGATTTCGCCCTGCAGCGGTCCGATGGTGTCATTGCCTACCAGCTTGCAGTCGCAGTCGATGATGGGCATATGCGCATTTCTCAGGTTGTACGAGGAGAGGATATTCTTGTATCCACACCAAGGCAGCTCGCGCTATTTGAACTTCTCGGACTTCCTCGTCCTCAGGAATACATCCATCTTCCCCTGCTCTGCGATCCGGAAGGAGAGCGACTGGCCAAACGACACAGCAGCCTTACCCTGCGCTCATTACGAGAAAAAGGTATTCGGCCTGAAGTCATTACAGGCTATCTTGCTCAAAAGGCCGGATTTTTTGATACACTTGTTCCGCTGTCGCCGCATGAAATGCTTCCTCTTTTCTCTCTGGCCAGACTGAAGGCTATCCAGGCCCCTCTCTGTATTGAACAGGATATTGTCACGACTCTGCGGCGATATGCCTGAAAGCAAGGGGTCTGCGAGTGAAACCGGAGTTGCTTCTTGGATGAAGGAGTGCTATTTTCCTGCGACGTTATGCTCTTCAGTTAGGTTCCTGTGTCGCTCTCATTTTCGTCCCTTATCTCAAGGATGGGTTCGTCCATGACCGCAGCTTCTATTTTCACTCCCGAATGTTTGAGCAATCTTTTTCCAGCCCAGAGGACTGATGCCTTTTTTGACGCACTGTTTGGTGACGTTGAAGAAGGTGCCTATGATATTCGCCTCACGCTTGATACCTCTGCAGAGGCAGATCCCAACGAACTCCGCTTTTTCTTTGAATTGCACCAGCGGCCGGGACGTTGCCTTGTCTGCAGCCTGACCTATGGGTTGCCCCAGGTATTTGAACGCCATCCCATCATCAACCTGAAAGGTCTGATTGCAGACCTGGCTACACTGGCAAACTGGGAGCTTGATGAAGTATGGTGGAGACTTGGCTCAACCGAAAGCCTTTCCAGCGCACTGCACCGGATTCCTCTCGTGCTTATCCGCAATAAGGGGAAAGCGGCATGCTGATGGATTCAGAAGAAGGACTGGGAAAGCTGCTCGATCAGAATGGTCCCATTCTCAGTCTTGATATCGGGAGTGGAACTCAGGATGCCATTCTCGCTCTGCCAGATCAGCGTCCCGAAAACTGGTCCAAATTTGTCCTGCCTTCTCCTGCCCGCACCCTGGCAGCCCATATTCGCCGGCATACGGAAGCCAGGCGTCCTGTATGGCTCTATGGGAACAATATGGGAGGCGGCTTTCTTGAAGCCATGAAAGAACAGGTCGCCGCAGGACTCGCTCCCAAGGTCTCCCCTGAAGCGGCCGCTGCCATCCATGACGATCCCGAGAAAGTTTGTGCGCTTGGCATAGACATTGTCTCAGAACGTCCATCCGGCTATGCAGCTCTCCATCTGACAGATTATGACCCTGCATTCTGGGAATCTCTGCTTGCGTCAGCAGGGCTGCCTTCTCCAGCTCTCGTCGTCGCAGCCGTTCAGGATCATGGGGTGCATCCGGAAGGAAACCGGATTGGTCGCTTCCAGCTCTGGAAACAGCTTCTGGAAGGAACCAATGGTGATCCTGCTCAATGGATTTATACCGTTCCACCCACTGCCTGCACTCGCCTTCAGGCTCTTCAAAAATGTTCTGGCGGGCCCGTGGCCGATACGGGGACAGCGGCTGTTCTTGGTGGGCTTGCCACTCCTGAGGTTATCAGGAGAAGCCAGAGACAGGGCGTCACCATCGTCAATGCAGGAAACAGCCATGTGGCTGCCTTCCTCGTCTATCAGGGAAAAGTCCTCGGGATCTACGAACATCATACCGACCTTCTCGATACGGATTCTCTGTGCTTTGATCTCAAGGAATTCCGTTTTGGCTGGCTTCCCGATGAACAGGTCCGGGCCAACGGTGGTCACGGCTGCACATTCCTTGCCCCTCTTCCAGCCGAAGCCGAAGGCTTTGCACCAACCTTTATCGTAGGTCCACGTCGCGAAATGCTTCGTGGTCAGGGACAGTTTATTGCTCCTTATGGTGATATGAT
This sequence comes from uncultured Desulfovibrio sp., assembly GCA_946490455.1. Lineage (GTDB taxonomy): Bacteria > Desulfobacterota > Desulfovibrionia > Desulfovibrionales > Desulfovibrionaceae > Bilophila. The sequence goes on from CAMLXE010000200.1 coordinate 3,061, forward strand.
GTTCTCCGGATGTCATGGGCTGCTCCACGGCCTTGGTCTGCGAGAATGCGGTCCAACAGCATAATATATCAATACAGGAAAACAGAATATGGAATATTTTGACAAGGCCGAAACGTGGGATCGGGAAACAATCGAGGCAGTCCAGCTGTCCCGTCTGCGTTCCACCATTGAGCGGGCAAGCCGCTCTCCCTTTTACGCGCAGCGATTCGCACAGGCGAAAATCACGGCCGATACACTGAACAGCCTTGATGACATCAGACGTATTCCCTTTACGACCAAGGATGATTTGCGTTCCCAGTACCCCTATGGGCTGGCAACGGTTCCCACGTCCGAATTCGTCCGCATGCACTGTTCCAGCGGTACTACCGGAACGCCCGTTGCCATCTGCCACACCCAGCAGGATATCAACAGCTGGGCAGATCTCATGGCCCGCTGCCTGCATATGGTCGGCGTCAGGAAGCAGGATGTGTTTCAGAACATGTCCGGCTACGGTCTTTTTACGGGCGGGCTGGGTATTCACTTCGGTGCAGAACGCCTTGGTTGCATGACCATCCCTGCTGGTGCCGGCAATTCCAAACGTCAGCTCAAGCTGGTGCGGGATTTTCAGACAACAGCAGTCCATATTCTGCCGTCCTACGCTCTCCATCTGGGAGCAACCCTTCAGGAAGAAGGGGAAGATCCCAGGAAACTTCCTCTGCGTATCGCCGTCGTGGGAGCCGAGCCCTATTCGGAAGAAACCCGCCGTCGGATTGAAAACATGTTTGACATGAAGGTCTATAATTCCTACGGCCTTTCGGAAATGAACGGTCCCGGAGTGGCCTTTGAATGCTGTGAACAGCATGGCCTGCATCTCTGGGAAGATGCGTATATTGTTGAAATCATCGATCCCAAAACAGGAGAATACGTCAAGGAAGGTGAAGTCGGCGAACTGGTCCTCACTACCCTGTGCAGACATGGCATGCCCATTCTCCGCTATCGGACCCGTGATCTCAGCCGCTTCATCCCCGGAGAATGCCCATGCGGACGTCAGCATCGGCGCATTGACCGCATTCTCGGACGCTCCGACGACATGCTCATCATCAAG
>CAMLXE010000201.1 GCA_946490455.1 uncultured Desulfovibrio sp.
CATTCTTCCCTCCATTACCCTGGGAGCGCGTGTTGCCGCCGTCATGGCCCGCTTCAGCCGCGCAACCTTTGTCGAAATCTTTCAGGAAGACTATATCCGCACGGCACGGGCCAAGGGGCTTTCCGAGTGGGCCGTCATTGTCAAGCACGGCCTGCGCAACGCGCTGATTCCTGTCGTGACCATGATGGGCCTTCAGTTCGGCTTCCTGCTTGGCGGCTCCATTATCGTGGAAAAGGTGTTCAACTGGCCGGGACTCGGACGCCTGCTCGTGGACGCCGTGGAAATGCGCGACTATCCGGTCCTTCAGGCCGAGGTGCTGCTCTTCTCGCTCGAATTCATCCTGATCAACCTGCTGGTCGATGTCCTGTATGCCATCATCAACCCGCGAATCTGTTTCAAGTGATATGACCATGGAAAACACGACTCAAGTTGCCGCAGGTGCCCCCGTAAAGGTTCGTACGCCGTGGAGCGAATTCTGGCGCAAGCTCCGCCGCCAGCGCATGACGCTGATTGCCGGAGCCTTCATCTTCCTGCTCGTGCTGGTGGCCATCTTCTGGCCGTGGATCGTTCCCTACGATCCGGAAAACTACTTCGACTATGAAATGCTCAACGAAGGTCCCTCGGCCGCGCACTGGTTCGGTGTGGATTCGCTCGGCCGCGACATCTTCAGCCGCATCCTTGCCGGAGCCAGAATTTCGCTGACCGCGGGCTTCTTTTCCGTTCTGGTGGGTGCCGTGGTCGGGACCATGCTCGGACTCTCGGCCGGCTACTTTGAAGGCTGGTGGGACCGCGTGGTCATGCGCGTCTGTGACGTGCTCTTTGCCTTCCCCGGCATCCTGCTTGCCATCAGCATCGTGGCCATTCTGGGCAGCGGCATGGCAAACGTCATCCTCGCCGTGGCCATCTTCAGCATTCCCACCTTTGCCCGTCTCGTGCGCGGCAATACGCTTGCCCTCAAACGACAGACCTTTGTGGAAGCGGCCAAAAGCCTTGGCGCCGGTCCCTTCACCATCATGATGCGGCATATCTTCCCCGGAACGATTTCGTCCATCGTGGTCTATTTCTCCATGCGTATCGGCACGTCCATCATCACGGCGGCCAGCCTGTCCTTCCTCGGACTTGGCGCCCAGCCCCCGACGCCGGAATGGGGCGCCATGCTGAACGAGGCCAGAGCCGACATGGTGATTGCGCCGCATGTGGCCATTTTCCCCAGCCTTGCCATCTTCCTGACCGTTCTGATGTTCAACCTGTTCGGAGATGGACTGCGCGACGCGCTCGATCCCAAGATCGATCAGGAGTAGTCCCTTGATGCAACGCGAGTTCCCCCGGGTTGGAACGCTGCCGGCCGGTCCGCTTGATGCCATTACCGATGTCCCCGGAGTCCGGGTCGGGCACTGTACGCTGGACGACGGCGCGATTCAGACCGGGGTCACCGTCATTGTGCCCAATGAGGACCCCTTTCTGCGCAGACCGCTTGCCGCGAGTGCCGTCTTCAACGGCTTTGGCAAGAGCGCAGGGCTGATGCAGCTTGCCGAACTCGGGTGCATCGAAACGCCCATTGCCCTGACCAACACCCTGTCTGTGGGAACCCTGCTCACGGCGCAGATCCGGAAGAGTCTTGCCGGACACCCCGAAATCGGGCGGGACTGGCCGACCGTCAACGCGCTGGTGCTGGAGTGCAATGACGGCTACCTGAACGACATTCAGGCGCTCGCCGTCACCGAGGAACATTATGAAAAGGCCCTGAGCGCGGCAGACAGACTCTTTGCTCAGGGCAGTGTCGGTGCCGGGCGGGGCATGTCCTGCTTTCAGATGAAGGGCGGTATCGGTTCGGCTTCCCGGCTGGCCTCGTGCGACGGACGAACCTATACGGTCGGCGCCCTTGTCCTTTCCAATTTCGGAAAGATGGAACACTGTCTGTTGCAGGGGAGAGCTGTCGGAAAGAGACTGCTGGAACGTCTGGAGCAGATGCAGGCGGTTTCGGAAGCGACCGCGCCGGAAAAGGGATCAATCATCATGATTCTGGCAACGGATGCCCCCCTTGATGTGGCCCAGCTGGGACGTCTTGTCCGGCGTGCCGGCAACGGACTGGCCAGAACCGGTTCCATTTATGGGCACGGCAGCGGCGATGTGGCCGTCTGCTTTTCTGCCGCACAGCATCTGCCGTGGCCGGAAGCGAGCGAGCCGATTCCGCTCCTGCGCGTTCCCGACAAATGGATGGACAGTCTGTTCCAGGCTGCTGCCGAAGCAACGGAACAGGCCATTTTCAAGGCGCTGTTCCTGGCCGAACCCGTTTCCGGCCGGGATGGCCATATCCGCCACACCATCCGGGAACTTTTGCCCGAATGGCGTGACATCATCCGAGAAAACTGGTGAGGTGGAAAATGCGTATCCTCATTTCTGCGGATATTGAAGGCATCAGCGGTGTCTGCGCTCCCGAACAGACGGTCCCCGGTTCCGGAGAGTATGAACGGGCAAGGCGGCTCATGACCCAGGAAGTCAACGCGGCCGTGGAAGGTGCGCTGGAGGGCGGTGCCTCCGAGGTCTGGGTCGTTGACGGGCATGGACGCTATCGGAATCTGCTCATTGAAGAACTGCACGAACGGGCCTGCCTCATTTCCGGCAAGCCCAGACTGCTCGGCATGATGTCCGGTATCGACTGCGGAACATGGCACGGTCTTTTCATGATCGGGTATCACTCCAGAGCCGGAGCTGCGGGCGTGCTGGCCCATACCATCAACGGCAGCGCCTTTGCCGAGATTCGTGTCAACGGAAGTCCGGTGGGCGAATATTTCCTGAACGGAGCGGTGGCAGGGTTCTTCGGGGTTCCCGTACGTCTGATCAGCGGCGACGACTGCCTCGCCGACGAAGCCGCAGCCGTCTTCCCCTCGGCCGAGATCGTTACGGTCAAGGAGGCGCTGGGCAACAGGGCAGCCGTGCATCTTTCCGCTTCCATGGCCCATCAGGTTCTGCGGGAAGGGGCATATCAGGCCATGAGCCGCGCGGTGGAACCGCTGGTGGTGCCGTCGCCTCTGCATGTGCAGATTGATACTGTCCGCGCCTTCCATGCCGATCTCTTTGCCATGCTGCCCGGCGTGGAGCGCGTTTCGCCCGTCTGCGTGGAATTTGAGGCCGAAAATCCGGTACTTGCGTGCAGAACGCTGAACAGCCTTTCGGCCATGGCTGCTTCGCTCTAAGTCCTTTTTTCATGCCGTTTCTGACCGGACATGGGAAGCGCTTCCCGTGTCCGGTTTCTGTTGTGGGCAGTTGCGTACGTTCCGAATGCCGTCCGCTGCCGTCCGGCCTGACGTGGTACTCTCTGACGTGCCGTCCCGGGAGTCGCCTGCGCACGCTCTCCAGAGCGGGGCGGACCCCGTTTCCCCTGTTTCTCCCGGATAGGGCTTCGGAGTGCCTTTGGGGACTGCGGAAATCGTGGCCGGTCGGGCCGGTGTTCCGGAGCTGGGCGCGTCAGCGTTCCCGGCAGGTGCTGTCGTGTGTGGAACCTTCATGCAGAGACGGGGAGGAAAACGCTGGAGTGGAGGGAAGTCTGCTCCTCCTGCCGCATGGCTCCTGCCTCTTTGCCGGCATCCGCTGCCGTCCGCTGCCGTCCGGCCTGACGTGGCACTCTCTGGCGTGCTGCCCGGGAGTCGCCTGCGCACGCTCTCCAGAGCGGGGCGGACCCCGTTTCCCCTGTTTCTCCCGGATAGGGCTTCGGGGTGCCTTTGGGGACTGCGGAAATCGTGGCCGGTCGGGCCGGTGTTCCGGAGGCCCCTTTCGGAATCGTTCCGCGATTTGCCTGTACCTGTTCCGGGTTGTCAGTCTGGAACCTTTCGCATATAGAGAACAACTGTGGCGAAGGTACATGCCCCTCTGCGGGCAGGAACCTTGTCACAGCAAGGAGAACATTATGGACAAGGCATTGCAGATGATAGCCCAGCATGCGGAAGATGGAGCCGGATTACGCCGCGAATTCTTTGCCGCACATGCCGAACAGGTGGCCGAAGCCGCCAGAAAGATGGCCGTTTCCGTGGCGCGGGGCGGCAAGATCCTTTTTGCCGGAAATGGCGGGAGCGCGGCGGGAGCCCCGCACTGGGCCGCGGGATTTGTCAACCCCTTCATCATGGACAGGCC